>CAZZKQ010000053.1:0-11687 GCA_964654875.1 uncultured Verrucomicrobiota bacterium
GCCCGGCTGGTATTCCCGGACCTCGTCGAAATCCATCCCCTGTCCGCGGAACGCCGAATGGTACTGCCCAGCCATGGTCTCATCGACCAGACGCCGCGTCCGCAGCTCGAGCTGGCGGATCTTCTTGAGCAGTTCCTTGGGGATCATGTCGGTTCCGTCCTGGATCGGAACGATCGCCACGCGGGTGCACTGGCCCGACGGGCTTCCTGTTCCGGTCTGCCGGCGTGTTCAGGGCACCGGCAGCTCGTCGAAGATCCTCTGGATGACGTCCTCGGCGCTCTTCTCCTCGGCCTCCGCCTCGTAGGTCAGCGTGATGCGGTGACGAAGGACATCCATGCCGATGCTCTTGACGTCCTGGGGCGTCACGTACCCCCGGCCGCGCAGGAAGGCGTGGGCCTTGGCGGCGAGCGTGAGCGAGATGGTTGCCCGTGGGCTTGCCCCGAGCTGGATGAAGTCCTTCACCCCGATGTTGTAGTGCTGCGGATCACGGGTCGCACACACCACGTCCACGATGTAGTCCTTCACCTTGTCGTCGCAGTAGAGCTCGTTGATCACCTCGCGCGCACGGAGCAGGGTGGCCGGGTCGACGACCGGAGAGGCGGTCGGCTGCCCCGAGGTCCGGGCCATGAGGTCCAGGATCTGCCGTTCCTCGTCCCGGGTCGGGTAGCCGATCCTGAGCTTCAGCATGAAGCGGTCGACCTGGGCCTCGGGCAGCGAGTAGGTGCCTTCCTGTTCGATCGGGTTCTGGGTGGCCAGGACCAGGAAGGGTTCCTCGAGCTTGAAGGTCTGGTCGCCGATGGTGACCTGCCGCTCCTGCATGGCTTCGAGAAGTGCCGACTGCACCTTGGCGGGGGCCCGGTTGATCTCGTCGGCCAGCACCAGGTTGGCGAACACGGGTCCGCGTCGGACCGAGAACGTCCCGGACTGTGGGTTGTAGATCTGGGTGCCGACGACGTCGGCCGGCAGCATGTCGGGAGTGAACTGGAGCCGGCTGAACTTCACGTGCAGTCCGGTCGCCAGGGTCTTGACCGACAGCGTCTTGGCGAGACCCGGGACGCCCTCGAGCAGGACGTGTCCGTTGGCGAGCAGGCCGATGACGAGGCGCTCGGTCAGATACTTCTGGCCGACGACGCACCGCTGGATCTCTGAGAACAGCGGGTTGAGGAAGGCGCCGGCTTCCTGCACGGCGGCGTTGAGGGCGGTGACGGAACTCATGATGTCAGATCGGAAGTATTGTGGGGGAAGGACACCGGAAAAAGTCCCAAGTTCAAACCGGGCGGGCCGTCGGGCCGGGAAATTCCACATCCGGTCTGGCGGGCCCTCTGGTAGCCTCGGGAATGCAGACGTTGTTCATTGCCACCGGCAATGCCCACAAGGTGGAGGAGATCCGGTCGGTTCTCGGATCGAGGTTCCGGGTGGTCTCCCGAAAGGAGGTCGATCTCAGGCTCGACCCCGAGGAGACCGGCTCGAGCTTTGCGGAGAACGCCGCCATCAAGGCGATCACCTGGGCTCGACACCTCGCCTCTGGGGCGAGGGCCCAGGGGGTCGACTGGGTCCTGGCCGACGATTCCGGGCTCGAGGTGGACATCCTGGATGGAGCCCCGGGGGTGCACTCGGCCCGCTATGCGCATCTTGAGACGGGTCAGCCGGGCAATGCGCCCGACGCCTTGAACAATGCCCGCCTGTTGCGGGAACTCTCGCGGTTCCCGGTCGACCGCTGGACGGCCCGGTTCCGGTGCGTGCTGGCGCTGACCCCGGTCCGACCCGGCATTCCGGACGGCGTCCTGGAGCGGGAGAACCGGTGGTTTGAAGGGGTGTGTGAGGGCCGGATCCAACCCCAGCCGGCTGGGACTGGCGGATTTGGTTATGACCCGCTGTTCATCCCGGTGGGTGAGACCCGTTCGTTCGCGGAACTGGGCGCGTCTGTGAAGAACCGGATCAGCCACCGCGCACGGGCCCTGGAATCACTTTCCATCGGGTTGAACCGGGAAGGATAGGGGTGGCGTTGGCCGTCACCGACTGGCTAGATTTCGGACGGATCCCGGAATTCCATGAATGCCTCAACCCTCCGTCCCGCTCGCCGTGGGTTCACCCTGATCGAGCTGCTTGTGGTCATCGCCATCATCGCCATCCTCGCCGGCATGCTCCTGCCCGCCCTGTCGAAGGCCAAGGAGAAGGCGAAGTCCACCAGCTGCATGAACGCCCTCCGCCAGATGGCCATCGCACAGAGCGTCTATGGCGGGGACTTCGGCGGACGGTTCACCCCGACCTTTGCCGTCCGGGGTTCCAACGTGGAGCGCAAGGCGTGGTTCAACTTCCTGGCCCCGTTCACCCAGACCACCAACCTCATCCTCTGCCCGAGCAAGACCAAGAAGTTCAAGGAACTGGTGGCCTTGTATCCGAGCGACCAGCAGGACAAGGCGGTGTCGAACTACGCCATGAACTTCGGCTTGGGCGGATGCGACTGGCCCGGTGTCTGGGATGCCTCGAAGTATCCCCAGCAGAAGGATTCCTCGATCAAGAGCCCGTCCACCGCCGTGCACCTGACCGACGGAGCCAGCCAGCCCCAGTCCACCAAGGATCCGCTGAAGTGTGTGACCGTGAAGTCTCCGGAGAAGGCCGGCGCCTGGGTCCTTCACGACCCGGTCAACAGCAGTCCGTGTGATGGATGTGTCACCGTGCCGTCCACCCAGGATCCGAACTGGGGTGGCCCGCACCTGCGCCATACCGGCAAGAGCAACGTGGCCTTCGCCGACACCCACGTGGAGAACATGCTCTCCTCAAAGTGGTACTACGGCGGATCCCCGTGGCTTCGGGCTGATGGTGTCGTGCAGTAGTCGGCCGAGACCGGGCTCTCAGAGCTCCACCTGCATCCCCAGCTCGACCACCCGGCTCGCGGGCAGTCGGAAGAATGCGGTGGCGCTCTGGGCGTTCCGGGAAAGGATGCCGAACAGGAGCTGACGCCACCGGGGGAATTGCGACTGGGTCGATGGCACGATCGTTTCCCGGCTCAGCAGAAAGGCAGTTTCCATGATGCGGATGGAGAGGCCCTTGCCGACGCAGAGGTCGAGGACCCTCCTGATGTTGGGCTCCTCGAAGAACCCGAAGCGCGCCCGCACCCGCCAGAACCCTTCCTGAAGGGACTCGATCTCCACACGGTCCGCGTCGGACACCCGGGCAGCCTCCACCACCTGGAGGTTCATGAAGACCACGCGCTCATGGAGGACCTTGTTGAGCTTCAGATTGTGCAGCAGGGCCAACGGCGTGCCTTCGGCATTTCCCGACAGGTAGACGGCGGTGCCCGGCACCCGCATCGGTTCCCGCCGCTGGACACTCTGGATGAGAGACTGGATCGGGACCGACACCGAGAGAATCTTCCGGCCCAGGATTTCCCGACCCTGTTTCCAGGTCCGCATCGCCAGGTACAGGGCGATGCCAATCACCAAGGGAAACCAGCCTCCATCGACGATCTTGTGGGCGTTCGCCCCCAGGAATGCGGTCTCAATCACGAGGATCGGAACCCCGACCATCAGGATCCGGGATACGCTCCAGTCCCAGCACCGGCGTGCGGCTACGAGGAACAGCAGTGTCGTGATCGTCATCGTGAGGGTGACCGCGATCCCGTAGGCCGAGGCGAGTCGCGAGGACGTCTGAAACCCGATGACCAATCCGAGGCAACACATGGCAAGGGCGGCATTCACCTGGGGCATGTAGATCTGGCCTCGCTCCCGCTCGGAAGTGTGTTCGATGGCCATCCTTGGGATGTACCCGAGCTGGATCCCTTGCATGGTCAGGGAGAACGCACCGCTGATCAGGGCCTGGGAGGCGATGATCGCGGCTGCTGTGGCGAGCCCGATCAGCGGGACCAGCATCCATTTAGGCCCCAGATTGAAGAAGGGGTTCCCAACCGCACCGGGGTTATGGAGCAACAGTGCGCCCTGCCCAAGGTAGTTGAGGATCAGGGACGGGAGGACGAGTCCGAACCAAGCGATTCGGATCGGCCTCCGTCCAAAATGTCCCATGTCCGCATAGAGTGCCTCACCACCGGTGATTACGAGGACGACGGATCCCAGCACCGGAAAAACTGGCCAGCCGCCTGCGAGGAGAAATCCGAGACCATGGAATGGGTTCAGGGCCGAAAGAATCTCCGGATGGCGTATGACCTGGGGAATTCCAAGGACGGCGAGGGTGGTGAACCAGAGGATCATCACGATGCCAAACACGCGTCCCACGGCGGCCGTGCCTGCTTTCTGCACGAGAAACAGCATCGCGAGGATGATGCCTGACACGGGCACGACCCAGCTCTGGAGCTTGGGCTGGAGGACCGTCACACCCTCAACGGCACCCAGAACCGAAATTGCCGGAGTGATCATGCCATCGCCATACAGCATTACCGCGCCAAAAAGACCCAGCGCGACCATCACCCGGGTCCACAAAGGCTTTCGTTCAGTTCGTCCCCGCTCCGGAAAGGCGAGCGACATGAGCGCAAAGATCCCGCCCTCGCCACGGTTGTCCGCCATCAGGATCAGCCCGACATACTTCACCGCAACGATCAGGATCAGGGACCAGATCAGCAATGAAACCACTCCCACGATATTGCCGGGTGTAACCGCCACTCCATGGTGGGCATCGAAGCACTCCTTCAGCGTGTAGAGGGGACTGGTCCCGATGTCGCCGTAGACGACGCCGAGTGCAGCGAGGGTGAGTCCAGCCAAATGCCAACGTTCCATCGGACCGCTGTGATGTGTCTCCCCCTCCGGGAGTCGTATCGTTCGAGGGGGCGGGTTTTCGGGACGAGGTGAGGAGGCTTCGGGGTGTTGCACCGGATGGGTGTTCCCATCCGCATCGGGCCGGTCATTCATGGTTCAGCGACGAACGGTTCAAGGACACCGGTCGTCCGCGAACATCGCGGTCCGTCAGCATGTCCCTTCCATTGCCTACGAGGTTAGCTGTCGGGCTAGGGCTGAAAGGTGCCCCGATCCCCGGTTGCCCGGTTCACTGCGCCCCGCCCCGGAGAGAGGGCTCCCCGGGGGATTGGGTCCCCCGCGTCCGTCGTTTGGAGAACGGCGGACCTCGGCGGGGTGTGGATCTCACTCCTGGGGGATTTCGTCAATCGGGTCCATGGAACTGCAGCGGTCCGATGCATCGGGGTGAAGAGCGTTCCGTCTCCGGCCGTCGATCCTCTGATTCCGGCGGACATCCCGCCTCTTCGTCTCTACAGTTCCATCATGACCCCTTCGCGAATCGGCTGGATCCTGCCCCTCGTGGCCGCGCTTGTCCGGATCGCGGTGGCCGAGGAACCGGTCGACTTCAACTTCGAGGTCCGGACGCTGCTCTCGGATCGCTGCTTCTTCTGCCATGGACCGGATGACAAGGCCCGCAAGGCCAAGCTCCGTCTCGACCAGCGGGAAGGTCTGTTCCAACCGAGGAAGGATGGCAGCTGGATCATCAAACCCGGGGATCCGGCGGGGTCGGAACTGGTGAAGCGGATCCTGTCGACCGATCCCGACGACGTCATGCCGCCGCCCGAGTCGCACCTGGAGCTCACCTCGGTGGAGAAGGATCTTCTCCGGCGCTGGATTGGCCAGGGCGCCGAGTGGGGGGATCACTGGGCGTTTCGGCCCCTGAACCCATCCATCCCGCCCAAGGCCTCGGAAGGGGTGCGGGTCGTCAACCCGATTGACCAGTTCATCACCGCACGCCTGGCCATCTCGGGACTCAAGCCCTCGCCTCCGGCAGATCCGGTCCGACTCCTCCGGCGGATCCGGCTCGACCTCACCGGTCTCCCACCGACGACGGAGGAACTCGAGGCGTTTGTCCGGGACCCCTCACCGATGGCCTATGAGCAGGCGGTGGACCGTCTGCTGGCCTCGCCCGCCTACGGGGAACGCCGGGCCAACGAGTGGCTGGATCTCGCCCGGTTTGCCGACACCTATGGGTATCAGACCGATGCCGACCGGGATCTCTCCCCCTGGCGCGACTGGGTGATCAAGGCCTTCAACGAAAACCTGTCCTACGACCAGTTCATCACCTGGCAGCTCGCCGGGGATCTTCTCCCGGAGGCCACAGACGAACAGATCCTCGCCACCGCCTTCAACCGGCTCCACCGACAGACCAACGAGGGGGGCAGCATCGAGGAGGAGTTCCGCCATGAATATGTGGCCGACCGCGTCCACACCATGGGCACCGCCTTCCTGGGGCTCACCCTCGAATGTTCCCGGTGTCACGACCACAAGTACGACCCGATCAGCCAGCGCGACTACTACTCGCTGGCGGCATTCTTCAACAACATCGACGAGTCCGGGTTGTATTCCCATTTCACCGCGGCCACGCCCACCCCGACGCTGTTGCGGTGGGAAGGCGATGCGAAGGCGCGTCATGCAGAACTCAAGCGACAGCTGGTACAGGCTGAGGAGCGGCTCGCTGTTGTTGCCCAGGAGGCCCGTGCCCGGTTTGCTGCAACCAGTTCGAGGCCGGCTCTTCCGACCCCGGTGGCCCACTACGCGCTGGATGCAATTGTCGAAAACCGGACGCCGGATCGGATGAGCACCAATGCGGCGTCACTGTCGGAAGGTCCCGAGGTCTCGCCCGGCAAACGGGGCCAGTCGTTCCGCTTCAGCGGTGACAACTCGGTGACGGTCCCCGTTGCCGGACAGTTCAAGCGGACCCAGCCGTTCAGCTTCGACCTCTGGCTTCGCCCCACCGAGCAGCGCGATCGGGCGGTCATCCTGCACTGTTCGCAGGCCTGGACCGATTCCGGCAGCCGAGGGTACGAACTGGTGCTGGACCATGGCCGGCCGTTCTTCGCGTTGATCCATTTCTGGCCCGGCAACGCCCTGGCGGTCCGCGCCAAGGATCCCCTGCCGCTCAACGACTGGTCCGAGATCACGGTGACCTATGACGGTTCCAGTCGGGCCTCTGGCGTCCGGTTGTACCGGAACGGGCTGCCGCTGGAGACCGAAGTGGTGCGCGACCGGCTGACCCGGGACATCCAGCATCGGGGTGCCTGGGGGGATTCGGGTGAGGGATCGATCCGCCTCAGCCTCGCGGCACGGTTCCGGGACCGGGGATTCCGCAATGGGGAGATCGATGAACTTCAGGTCTTCAACACCTGCCTCACCCCGGGTGAGGTGAAGACCCTGGCGGGATACTCAGCCGCGGGGGATCTCGAAGACGCGTTCCAGGCCTATCTCGCGCGGAAGGACGTCGCCTATCAGGAGGCCTTTGCCGGCGTGCAGAAACTCCGTGACGCAGAGAATGACCTCGTCGGCACGGCCCGGGAAATCATGGTGATGACCGAGATGCCGGGACGTCGGCCGACCTTCGTTCTCAAGCGTGGGGCGTACGACTCCCCTGCGGATCCCGTCGAGCCGAATGCCCCGGAGCGCATCCTGCCGTTTCCGTCTGATCTGCCCCGGAACCGGCTCGGGTTCGCCCGCTGGGTGACCGATCCAAGGAATCCCCTCACGAGCCGTGTGGCGGTCAACCGGGTCTGGAAGCAGCACTTTGGACGTGGCCTCGTCGGAACCCTCAACGACTTCGGTGCCCAGGGGCAGCTGCCCGACAATCCGCAGCTCCTCGACTGGCTCGCCGGGGAGTTCATCCGCTCCGGATGGGATCTCAAGGCCCTCCACAAGCTGATCGTCCAATCCGCCACCTACCAGCAGTCCTCGGAGGGAACCCCGGAGTCGGTGGCCAAGGATCCGGAAAACCGTCTGCTATCCCGCGGCCCCAAGCATCGGCTCGGCGCGGAGCAGATCCGCGATCAGGCCCTCGCGGTGAGTGGACTGCTGAGTCCCGAGATTGGCGGACGGAGCGTCAAGCCGTACCAGCCTCCCGGGGTCTGGGAGGAGGCCGGGACCGGGAAGAGCTACTCCCAGGACCACGGGGACAAGCTGTACCGACGGAGCCTCTACACGTTCTGGCGTCGGACCGCCCCGCCGCCGTCGATGCTGAGCTTCGATGCCGTCACACGCGAGGTCTGCACCGCCAACCGCGAGGTCACGAGCACCCCCCTGCAATCGCTGGTCCTGCTGAACGACACCCAGTTCCTCGAGGCGGCCCGGGTGCTGGCGGAGTCCCTGTGGCGGGATCCTGTGGCCGACGGGCGGCTCGAGCGGGCGTTCCAGCGGGTCCTGGGTCGGGCCCCCAAGCCCTCCGAGACCCGCATCCTGCGTCAGCTGTTCGAGGAACAGCGCGCGTATTTCAGCCAGAGGCCCGAGGAAGCAGCCCAGTTGCTCAAGACGGGTGAGAAACCGGTCGACACGACCCTGCCGCCGGTCGATCTCGCCGCGGCCACCCTTGTGGTGAGCACACTGATGAACCATGATGAATTTGTGATGAAGCGATGAATGCCTCCCTCTGCACGGGTCATGTTCCGGCGACCGATCTCAGCCGGCGCCAGTTCCTCAACCGGTTCGGCATGGGCCTCGGCGGTGTCGCCCTCGGGTCGCTGCTGAATCCCTCCCTCGCCCACGCCACCGGCGACCCCGGGGTGCTCACGGGCAGGTTGCCGTTCACCCCGAAGGCCAAGAGGGTCATCTACCTGTTCATGGCCGGCGGTCCGTCCCAGCTGGAGACGTTCGACTACAAGCCGCTGTTGAACGAGCGCCAGGGACAGCAGCTGCCGGATTCCGTCCGGATGGGGCAGCGCCTGACCGGGATGTCCGGGAACCAGGCGTCCCTGCCGCTCGCGGGTTCCGCCTTCAAGTTCGCCCAGCACGGCAGGGCGGGGACCTGGATCAGCGAGCTCCTGCCCCACACGGCCGGCGTCGCCGATCAGCTCTGCGTCATCCGCTCGCTCTACAGCGAGGCGATCAACCACGACCCCGCCATCACCTTCCTCCAGACCGGATCCCAGCTCAGTGGACGGCCAAGCTTCGGATCGTGGGTCCATTACGGACTCGGCAGCGACACCGAGAACCTTCCGGCCTTCGTGGTGCTCATCACCCGGGGCAAGGTGGACCAGCCGCTCTATGCCCGACTGTGGGGCAGTGGATTCCTTCCGTCCCGATACCAGGGCGTGCAGTTCCGGGCAGGCAAGGATCCGGTATTGTATCTCAGCAACCCGGACGGCATCTCTCCGCAGAACCGGCGCCTGATGCTCGATCGTCTGCGGGACCTCCACCAGACCGCGGCGGAGGCTTCAGGTGACACCGAGATCGACGCCCGGATCGGCCAGTACGAGATGGCCTATCGGATGCAGACGAGCGTCCCGGATGTGATGGACTTCTCGAAGGAGTCCGACGCGACCTTCGACCTGTATGGTCCCGACGCGAAGAAACCGGGGACCTTCGCCGCAAACTGCCTGCTGGCCCGGAGACTCGCGGAGCGCGGGGTTCGGTTCATCCAGCTCTACCATCAGGGGTGGGATCAGCACGGCGGACTGCCCAACGGGATCCGTCAGCAGTGCAAGGAGACCGACCAGCCCTGTGCCGCATTGCTGAAGGATCTCAAGCAGCGCGGGCTTCTGGAAGACACGCTCGTGGTGTGGGGCGGGGAGTTCGGGCGGACGAACTATTCGCAGGGCAAGCTGACCCCGACCGACTACGGCCGGGACCATCATCCCCGCTGTTTCTCGGTCTGGATGGCCGGGGGCGGAGCGAGGCCGGGGATGGTCTATGGGGCAACCGACGAGTTCGGCTACAGCGTCGCGGAGAACCCTGTCCACGTGCACGACCTCCACGCCACATTGCTGCACCTCATGGGCATCGACCATCTGCAGCTGACGTACAAGTTCCAAGGACGCCGGTTCCGTCTCACCGACGTCCATGGGGAGTTGGTGAAGGCGGTGTTGGCGTAGGGGTCAGGGACGATTCCTCGGGTTCGGGGTCCAGTTCAGCCAGCACAGTCTCACACTCCCGGAGAATTCCCTGTTGGTTCCGTCGTTGCTGGATCGCATGGACGGTCATGGGCACGAGGAAGATCACAGCGATCGGAAACATCCATCCTCGGACCAGTGGCTGGATCCTCGAGGTGTCCGTCTCCGGGAGTCCGCGATGGAGGGTGATTCCGACGAGGCATCCGGCCAGGAAGACCCACGGAGCGATCCGGATGAGGTGGAGGGTGTGGCGGGCGCGGTTGGCCCGGAGAGTCCAATACGCCTGCGGTGTGTCCGCAGACGCCTGCCAGAGGGATCGGCGGGTATGTCGGATCCACAGCGGGTACAGCAGCGTCATCAACACGACGAGCGCGAAGGCAGTCCGGCCCCAGACCGATCCCGCCTGGGTTCCCAGTGCCAGAAAGAAGCCGCTCCCGATCAAGGCTGAAACCCAATCGCTCAGCACCCGCAGGCGCAGGCGTCGTGTCTCGGCATCACAGATGGCCTGGATGTCGATGGATTGCGGGACAATCGACCCGACCTGGGGATCCAGTTTCCAGACCTGTCGGAGGGTGTTCCAGGATGGCGGTGATTCGTTCATGGAAGGGTGGATCGTGTCTTCATCCAGCGCCCGAGGGATTCCCGGGCCCGGTGGAGGCGTACCGCCACCGCGCCTTCGGTGAGCCCGAGGGTCTCGGCGATGTCGGCGTGGCTGAACTCCTCCAGGTGCAGGGAGACCACCTGTCGCTGGGACAGGGGAAGGTGTTCCAAGGCGAGGATGAGCTCTTCGCGGAGGGAATTCGCGGCAACGATCTGATCGGGGCCTGCGGTTTCCGAGGGATGCCTCGTATCGATGGGCTCGGAGGCCCCGCGGCGGATCACCCGGCGGACATGTCCGGCTCCGATGTTGTGGGCGATCCGGGCGATCAGCGTCCGATGCGAAGCCTCGCCACGAAACCGTGGCAGCGTCCTCCAGAGGGCAATGGCGACGTCCTGATTCAGGTCTGCGCGGGCGTCTGCAGACCGCTCATAGGTCGAGAGAATCCGATCCACCATCCCTCGATGGCTCTCGAGCAGCTGTTCGAGGAGTCCGGTCTGCATGGTCACTTCAGAGGCACCGCCCGCCCGATGTCCTCCGCATGCCATCGTCTGGAAAGGAATCCTGCACCGAGCAGCGATGCCCACCACAGGGGCAGAAACAGCAGGAAGATCAGGACCCAGTATCCCGGCGCCCCCGGGAACCATCGGAAAACCACCCTCGCGACAGGTGTCAGGAGGTCCTGCGAGCCGCTTGCGATCAGCAGGTTGTTCCCCGTGGCAAGCAGCTTGAACCCGAGCACCAGCAGGGCGCCGGCACGGTAGTGGAAGGCCGCTCTAGGGATGTTCCGGTCCGAGAAGGGGTTCACGTACAGCCAGTTCCAGAAGGCACGGAGGGGACGTTCACGATAGACCGGATCCACCCTGTGTCTCGCGAGGATCGACCAGATCAACATCCCCAGCAGGAATAGGAACAGGAGGCCGTTGATCCACAGGAAGCGTTCGAGATTGAAGCCCTGGTCCCCACCCGCCACATGGGGGTTGGCCTCCTGGCCCCGGCCGGACCGGAGCGCCAACAGGG
The DNA here is from genome assembly GCA_964654875.1 of uncultured Verrucomicrobiota bacterium. GTDB lineage: Bacteria > Verrucomicrobiota > Verrucomicrobiia > Limisphaerales > UBA9464 > UBA9464. The sequence goes on from CAZZKQ010000053.1 coordinate 11,439, forward strand.
TCGAGGCTGCATCGGTGGCCGTGAGGGCAGCATAGGCGGCGGTCCATCCGACCACGACCCACCTCTGTTCGCTCCTGAGGAGTTGCATTGGCACTGTCAGTCGCGGCTGTTCGAAGAACCTTACGGTAAACCAGTGAAAAATCCGGAGGCGTCCGGCGTGCCGCGGACGGTGCTTTGGGAGCGAATGAAGGGGCGAACAGGGCCGGGTCCCCATGTCCCACCCCATGGCTGTCCATCCCTAGATCTGGC
>CAZZKQ010000054.1:0-11673 GCA_964654875.1 uncultured Verrucomicrobiota bacterium
CTGCAGACCCCCGCCGGCCATCCGGGGGGCACGCGGCTGCAGTTCAAGTTCGAGCACTACCACGGGAACAGCCATGCCATCGGACGCTTCCGGGTGTCGGTCACCACCGAGACGGATCCGCTGCGGCGCTGGGCGGTGTCCCCGGAGGTGGCCGCGGTCCTGGCGCTCCCGGCGGGTCAACGCAACGCCGACCAGGCCAAGCTCGTCGCGGCGGCCCATCGGTCCGCCTCACCGGACATCCGTCGGCTCGAGCGGGAACTGTTCCGCCTCAACCAGCGCGAGGCCGAGCTGGCCAGCCGCAAGTACACCACCCCGGTGCTGCAGGAGCGGTCCGAGCCGCGTCCGACCCACGTGCAGGTCCGCGGCAACTTCCTCGAAAAGGGCAAGGAGGTGCGTCCGGGGGTTCCGGCGGTCTTCCCACCCTTGCCAAAGGACGTGCCGCCGAACCGGCTCGCGTTGGCCCGCTGGCTGGTGGATCCAGCCCACCCGCTCACGGCCCGCGTGACGGTGAACCGGTACTGGGAGCGTCTGTTCGGGACGGGACTCGTGAAGACGAGCGACGACTTCGGTCGTCAGGGCGAGGCCCCGGCGAACGCGGCGCTCCTCGACTGGCTCGCCTCCGAGTTCGTCGCCTCCGGCTGGGATGTGAAGGCGATGCAGAAGCGGCTCGTGATGTCGGCCGCCTACCGACAGGACTCCGCGACGGATGAGCTCCGTCAGGAAAAGGACTTCTACAACCGTCTCGTCAGCCGGGGGCCTCGGTTCCGGATGGACGCCGAGATGATCCGGGACCAGGCCCTGAGGGTCAGCGGCCTGCTCAACCCCGAGATCGGAGGCCCGAGCGTCTATCCGGTGCAGGTCCCCAACCTCTGGAAGGAGCTGGGCTTCCTGCGTCCGGAGATCGGCATGGACGAATGGCCGGTCAGCGAGGGCAGCGACCTCCACCGGCGTTCGGTCTACACCTTCTGGCGGCGGGTCTGCACCTATCCGACCCTGGCCACCTTCGACGCTCCGAGTCGCGATGTCTGCGCCGCCCGGCGTCCACGGACGAACACCCCGCTTCAGGCGCTGGCGGGCCTCAACGATCCCAACTTCCTCGAAGCCGCACGGGTCTTTGCCCAGCGGATCCTGCAACAGGGCGGTCGGGGGCCCTCGGACCAGATGGAGTTCGCCTTCCGGACCTGTCTGGGACGCAGTCCCACCCGGGCCGAGAAGGCGCGGCTGCTGGACTTCCTGAACCGTCAGCTCGAGGGCTACACCCGTGACACAGCGGCGGCCCGGGCGCTCGTGGAGGTCGGGTCGGCCCCACGGCCGGCGTCGATGGATGTCCGGGCCCTCGCCGCCTGGATGATGGTTGCCAACGTGCTGCTCAACCTGGATGAGACCCTGACCAAGGGCTGAACCGCCGACACGAACCCCAGCTCCCGAATCCATGAACGCCATGAACCCCCTCAGCGGTCCGGTCCTCGACGGCCTCCGCGCCTCGACCCGTCGCCGGTTCCTGCAGCACTGCGGGACCGGAATGGGAAGCCTCGCGCTGGCCTCGCTGCTCGACGAGAAGCTCTTCGCCGCAGGAAACCCCGCAGCGGTCGCCCAGGCGGTGGGCACACACTTCGCCCCAAAGGCCAAGAACATCATCTATCTGTTCCAGTCGGGCGGGCCCTCCCATCTCGACCTCTTCGACCACAAGCCCGAGCTCAACAAGCGGAACGGGCAGGCGGTGCCGGAGGAGTTGGTGAAGAACATCCGGCTGGCCCAGATCGGCAAGAATGCATCGCTGCTGGGCACCCGCTACCAGTTCGCCCAGTACGGGAAGTCCGGGGTCTGGCTGTCGGAGCTGATGCCGCACCTGCAGAGCATCGCCGATGACGTCTGCTTCGTGCAGGGATTCCACTCCGAGGCGTTCAACCACGATCCGGCCACGCTGTTCATGAACACCGGGGCCCAGCTTTCCGGACGGCCCTCCATGGGGTCGTGGTTCAGCTATGGACTCGGCAGCGAGAACAAGGACCTGCCCGCGTTCGTGGTGCTCATGACCGGGGTCGGTCAGCCGCTCACCAACGCCGCCTGGGGTTCCGGGTTCCTGCCGACCCAGCACCAGGGCGTCGCGCTGCGCTCCCAGGGCGACCCGGTCCTGTTCGTCAGCAATCCCCCGGGCATGGGCGCCGAACGGCGACGCCAGTCCCTCGACGCCCTCAAGGACCTCAACACCCTGCGGCTCGACGTGGTGAAGGATCCCGAGATCGCCACCCGCATCGCGGCCTATGAGATGGCCTATCGGATGCAGACCAGCGTCCCGGATGTCATGGACATCTCGAAGGAGCCTCTGCGCTACCAGGAGATGTATGGCACGACGCCCGGCCGCGCCTCGTTCGCCAACAACTGTCTGCTCGCACGACGCCTCGTCGAGCGTGGGGTGCGGTTCGTCCAGCTCTACCATCGCGGTTGGGACCATCATGGCGGACCGGACGGCAACCTGGTCTTCGACCTCAAGAAACGCTGCCTCGAGACCGATCAGCCGGCTGTCGCTCTGATCCGGGATCTCAAGGAACGGGGATTGCTGGACTCCACCCTCGTCCTCTGGGGCGGGGAGTTCGGCCGGACCCCGATGATGCAGGGCGCGCTGAGTCCGGATCAGATCGGTCGTGACCATCACCCGCACGGCTACACCGTCTGGATGGCCGGCGGCGGCATCAAGCCGGGCATGGTCTACGGCCGGACCGACGACTTCGGATTCTACGCCGTGGAGAACAAGGTCCACGTGCATGACCTGCACGCGACGATCCTGCACCTCTTCGGCATGGACCACCTCAAGCTCACCTACCGGTTCCAGGGTCGGGACTTCCGTCTGACCGACATCCACGGCGAGGTGGTGCGCCCGATCTTGGCCTGAGGCTCTGGGGTCCGGACCTCGACCCTGCCTCAGCGCCGCTGCAGGTGGTGCGAGGCGAAGGCGAGGAAGGTGGTCCAGTCGGAGGGTTCGATCGAGTGTCCGCCAGGGCGGTTGTGGTATCCGACATCGGTCCTCACGTCGGTCGCACCGACCGCGGGTGGGATGGGGGAGTCGAGACCCTTTTTCCCGAGGAGGCGGTACACCTCGCTGGCGTGGTACGCAGAGAGGTATTCCCCGAGCGGGTCGGCCCAGCGGTCCTCGACGCCGCTGTGGACGTACACCGGACGCGGCGCGATGCAGGCGAGCAGCATGTGCTGATCCACAGGGAGGTCGTCCTCGTTGTTCACGAACTTGGCGGCGTTGCGGCAGAGCCAGTAGGGGAACCGTGTCACCATCTTCTCGAGGGTCTCCCCGTACTTCCGACGCCACAGCGCCGCGCCGGCGCAGCCGGATTGTGACGAGATCGCCAGGGCGAAGCGCTCGTCCTGGGCGGCGGTCCAGAGCGTGGCCTTGCCCATCTTCGAGTGGCCCATGATCGCGACCCGACGGGCATCGATATCGGGATCGGTCTGAAGGTAGTCCATTGTCCTGGAACCGCCCCACGCCACGGTGGAGATCACGCCCCATTCGGAGGCCTTCGGGAAGCTCTGGCCCTTCGGATAGAACAGCGGATGGACTCCCTTGAGGAATTCCACCTCGTTGTGGCGGACCAGATCGCCCTGGTGGACCACGACGAACCCGAAGCCGGCCCGGAGGATCTCGGCCAGCGGGATGCCGGTCCGGAGATGTCCGGGACGATTGGGGTCGGGATCGTGTCCATTGTCACGGGTGTTGGAGAAGCTGTGGAGCAGGAGGGCCGGGGAGGGCTGGGTGGCTCCCGCCGGGTGGAAGACCAGCACCAGGAGTTCCGCGGTGCCCCGGGAGTTCTCAAACCGGATCCGCACGTCCTTACGGACCGCCCTGCCGTCGAGGAACCGGTCGTCCCGCTTCACCACCTCGAAGGTCGTCCGGATGGATTCCGCCGGCACCGGGACCGTCCCGTAGACCAGGTTTCCGAACAGCGCGAGAATCTCAGGTCGGCGGATCCGGAACCACTCGTCGGGCGTCGTGATCGCCCTGCCGTTCTCCGAGACAAGCAACGGTGGGAGGACATAGGGCGGAACCTTGGCCTCGTCCGTGATGACGTCGAAGTCGTGGTTCTTGGGCTCGTCGGCCCGAAGTTCGGTTGCCCAGGAGACCGTCATCAGGGCGAAGACGATCGGGCCGATTCGGGAGAGGAGTGGGGATCGGTGCATCGGTCCGGCGCTAGTGTAGAGGTCAGGGTTTCAGCCAGTCGACCATGGATCGGGTCACGAGCTCGGCGGCTTCATGGTGGGACCAGTGGGAGACCCCGGGGATCGCAACAAGGGTGAGGGGTTGGCTCACCAGTTCCCAGGTGCGATCGAGTCCGGCAGCCAGGAGGTAGGGATCGGAGAGCCCGTGGAACAGGAGCACCGGACAGCCGATGGGTGTCGGGGCCGACGTGTCCTCGGTGTAGGGCTCCCGGGGATAGTTCCGCTGGTAGCAGGCCAGCATGGCCTCGGTGCTGGACCGTCGGAAGACCTCGACGTACCGGGCACGCACCTCGGGATCCTTGACCCATCCCGCAAGGCCCTCGGGGGTGAGGGCGCGATGGGAGCCGGGCTGCTGGAAGCTTCGGGCGTAGGCGCTGTTCCTCTGCTGCTGCGGGTTGCGGGCCAGCTCGCGCCGCAGCCAGCGTGGATGCGGCAGATTCACCACGACGAGCCGCTCGGTCATCGCGGGACGCGTCATCGCGAAGTTCCAGGCCACCGCACCGCCCCAGTCGTGTCCCACGACCACGGCTCGGTCGCGGCCCCGGGACCGGATCACGGCCTCGATGTCCTCGACGAGCCGCGACATGTCGTAGGACTCGGCCCCGGCGGGCTGGTCGCTCAGGTTGTAGCCCCGCTGGTCGATGGCCACGACCTCGTGGGTCCGGGCCAACGCCGGCATCTGGTGCCGCCAGGAGAGCCAGCAGTCAGGAAACCCGTGGATCATCACGACCAACGGACCTGCGCCCATCGTCGCGTAGTGGATCCGGACCCCGTTGTTCGTCGCGAACCCATGCGTCACCTGTCGCTCGATCTCGAGGAGGGCCTCCGCAAACGTTTCCTTTTCCGAGGTGTGGGCCTGTGCCTGGGCCTCCGCCCAGACCGTCTCCAGCACCGGACGCAGGACCTTCGCGAACGCCTCATACGCGGCGGGATGGAGATGGAGTTTGTCGTCGCGAAAGAAGTCCAACCGCGGTCGGCCCTCGGCATCGACCAGTGTCGGATTGAGGTCGACGAACGTGTGACGAGGCGTGGTGGCGCAGTGGGCGCGGACGAGTCCGTTGTACTGGTCGACGCGGTCCCAGATCGGGATCCGGTCGGGGGATCGGGTGCTGGAGACCGCGATGAGATGGCAGTCCGGGAACTGGCGGTGGAGACGCTCCGAGAACGTTCTGAAGCGTCCGAAGATCACCTGGGAGTCTTCGCCGGACTTCAGGTCATTGCTGCCGCAATAGTAGACGACGACGCGGGGACCATGGGGGGTGACGACCTGGTCGAAGCGGTCGAGCTGGTCCTGGGTTTTGGATCCGCCGAAGGCCCGGTTGAGGACCGGGAGTGGGGCCATGGCGGTGGCCACTTGGGTCCATTCCCGGAAGATGCTGCTGCCGACGAAGAGGATGCCTCCGGGTTGCCGGGGGGATTTCCGATCTGCCTCGACGAACGCCTGGATCTCGGATTCGAACCGTGGGGCGGGATCGGCACCCATGACCCTGAGGAGGGTGGCGAGGATCAGTAGCAACGGGACGGCGGCGAATGGGCGTGGCATGGGACGATGGTTCAAGGGAGGACCTCCGCCGCCGAACTTGAAAGCGGAAAACCGAGGCAGGGGACTCTCGCGGCGATCCGGCGACGCGGAGCAGAGACGGGGAGATTGTGGGGGGTGAAGGCGGGGAACGGGTGGCGTTGGGTGATGCAGTGCCCTGCATCACTGGGCGCGGGAGCGCCCACCTGCGAGGCGTGAGCCGATCTGGGCTGGATGCCAGGGAGTGCTGGGGCGTGGTCGTGAGTAAGGCCCGGGGAGTGTGGATGCCTGGGAGGCCCCCAGTGATCCAGAGCGCTGGGCCACCCACCGGGACCCAATTGTTCCGCCCCCTCCGTTCCCTCAGCGTGACACCACGCCGAGGAATGCGTCCACCGACTCGACGGTGGCCGTCTTGCGCAGCCACACCTTCAGGGTGGCGGGATCGGCCTCCTGCTCGAGCCGTTTCCCGAGGCGGGTAGCCCTCGACGGTCTCCTTCCAGGCGCCATCGAAATCGGATGCGGGAATGGACATCCCGGTGATCGGATCAGATCGGTGGGCAGGTCCACCATCGCCAGATTTGGGGAGGAATGCGGGCTTGCGGAGTGAGGAAGCACTGGACCAGGCCTCGGACCGGGACATCGTCGGGATTGATTCCGGACGAGTCCGGGATGTTCCATCGCTCATGGCCCCGGTTCGGACCCCATGAATCCCAGGCGCGAGCATCGTGCCGGTGTCGGATTCATGGTGCTGGCGGCCGTGCAGTGGGGGCTGATTGGCATCGCCGGTCGCGTGGCCATGGCGGAGGCGGTGCCACCGACCACAGTGGCCTTCTGGCGGGCGGCCCTCGGGGCGCTCTGGTTCGTCCTGCATGCGGGACTCTCCGGGGCCAGACCCTTGCGGGTCGAGGATCGTGGGCGGGCGATCGGGCTCGGGATCGGTGGGGTCGCGATCATGTATCTCGCCTATCTGAGCGCCGTCCGGACCGGGGGCATCGACCTCGCCTCCATCCTCCTGTACTCGGCCCCACTCTGGGTGGCCTTGGGAGGCTGGTGGGGCTGGGGTGAACGTCCGCAGCGAAGGGAGATGGTTCCACTCTCCATGACCCTGCTTGGAGTCGTGACGGTGGCCCTTGCCTCGGGGGATCGGGGCGCCGACATCCCGTTCAATGGAACAGCTCTCGGATGGGGCCTGCTGTCCGGGATCACCTACGCCCTCTACTACCTCATGGGGCGGCCACTCTTTGCCCACAACGCCCCATCGCGGGTGCTTGCCTGGGCCCTCGCGGTGGGCGCCCTCGCCCTCGCCCCATTTGCCGACTTCATGATGCCCTCGCCGCGGGCCTGGATGGCTCTCGGCTTCCTGTCGACCTTCTGCACCTTCGGCGCCTACCTCGCCTACGCCCACGGCGTCCAGCGGCTCCCCCCGTCCCGTGCTGCAACCATCGCCACTCTCGAGCCCGTGGTGGCCCTGGGTTTCGCCTACTGGGTCTGGGGTGAACTGCTCACACCGCTGGGAATCCTCGGCGCGCTGATGGTGGTGGTCGGCATCCTCTGGGCGGCCCAGCTCACCTCGCAGCCGCATTCCGACGAGGTCCATCCGTGATGGGACAGGGGCGCGCACGCGGAGTGAAGGGAAGGGAAGTCACATGGAGACGCCGAGGCGCGGAGGGCAGAGGGAGAGAGGAAATGGCGAGATCGGTGCTGCGGTGACGAGGGCGGGTCATCCCGTGCCCTGCAGGACTGGGTGCGGGAGCACCCACCGTGGAATGGGCTGCAGCTGGGAATCGGAACCGAGCGGGGACGTCGTCACACCGCAGGCTCCAGCGGAGTGGAGGGGCAGCAAGTCCTGCCTCGCTCCACCCGTCCGACACGCTCCGAGCCTTCCTACATCACCTCGGTCGTCTCAATGCCAAGGGCATTGAGACCTTGGCGCAGGACGCGGGCGGTGAGGTCGCACAGGGCCAGACGCAGCACCCGTCGGTCGCCCTCGGACTTCAGGACCGGGCAGTTCTCGTAGAACCGTGAGTACAGCACCGCCAGTTCGTAGAGGTAGTTGCAGAGGTAGTTCGGACGACACTCCTCGCCAACCGCCTCGAGGGTGAGGCCGAAGTTCAGAAGATGACGTGTCAGGGCCAGTTCGGCCGGATCCTCGGGCACCACGCGGTCGAGGGCTGCGACGTCGTAGGCACCTCCGTCGTGCGCCACCTTGTGGGCCCGGGTGAACTGGTACTGGAGGTAGGGCGCGGTGTTGCCCGTGAGGGCGAGCATCTTGTCCCACGAGAACACGTAGTCGCTCTGGCGGTTGGGCAGGAGGTCCTGGTACTTCACCGCGCCGAGGCCCACGACCCGTGCGATGGCGGCCTGTTCGGCTTCCGACAGTTCGGGCCGCTTCTCGCGGACCACCGCGAGGGCCCGTTCCTCGGCCTCGTCGAGGAGACCGGCCAGCCGGATGGTGTCCCCGCTCCGCGTGCGGAACGGTCGACCGTCGTCTCCCAGGATCTTCCCGAAACCGATGTGACGCAGCCCGACCCGCGCCGCCGCCTCCGGCTGCCAACGGGCAAAGGTCAGGAACAGCTTCCGGAAATGCGGGGCCTGCCGGTCGTCGACCACATACAGGATCTCGTCGGGTGACCACGTCCGGATCCGATGATCCACGGTGGCGAGGTCGGTGGTCATGTAGTTGAACCCGCCGTCGCTCTTCCGGACCAGGGCCGGATCGTCGATCCACTCACCGTCGCGGTTCACCAGGAACGGATCCTCCTTGGGCGGCAGGGTCCGCTCGCTGAACACGCCAACCGCCCCCTCGCTCTCCCGGGCGATCCCGCGGGCGAGGAGATCCGCCACCACCGCACCGAGCTGGGGGTTGTAGGAGCTCTCGCCGAGAGTGTGGTCGAAGGTCACGCCGAGCCGGCGGTAGAGCGTGTCGAACTGGTCCTGAGAGAGCCGCAGCATCTCCTTCCAGATCGCGAGGTTCTCCGGGTCGCCGGCCTGGAGTCGGACCAGTTCCTGTCGGGCCTGCTCCAACACCGCGGGGTCGGCCTCGCAGGCGGCGTTGACCACCCGATAGAGCCGTTCCATCTCGCCGATGGGGTCGGACGCCAAGGCGGCGCGGTCGAGCTGGCCCTTCCAGCCAACCAGGAGCTTGCCGAACTGGGTGCCCCAGTCACCCAGGTGGTTGTCGCTGATCACGCGGTGACCGAGGAGCCGGAGGACGCGCTGGAGACAGTCGCCGATCCCGGTCGACCGGATGTGGCCCACGTGCATGGGCTTGGCCACGTTGGGACTGCTGAAGTCGATGACGAGGGTCCTGGGATGTTCCGCGGGACGGAAGAAGAGATGTTCCCCGCGGGCGGCCTCGGCGAGTCGGGCGGCGAGGGCGGCGGGACGGATTCGGAAGTTCAGGAACCCGGGACCGGCGATTTCGACCGGCTCGCAGAGGTCGGAAACATCGAGCTTCTCGACGACCTGCGTGGCGAGCTGGCGCGGGTTGAGCTTCTGTTGCTTGGCCAGGGCCATGAGCGCGTTGCTCTGGTAGTCCCCGAACTTGGTGTCCGCGGCGGGGCGGACCTGGACCGTGGAGAGGTCCGCCTGGGGCAGGAGGGCGGCGACGGCGGCGCGAAGGCGTTGCTCGAGGGAGTGGTGAAGCATGGCGGGATCGGAGGAAGGGGAGGGGAAAAATGGGAGGGGAGAGAAGCGGCCCGGGCACGGGGCCGCTTCCCCGTCGGGACGCGGTCGCCGCCTAGCGCGACAACGAATGCTGCCGGATCACCTCCATGATCGCGGTGGCATCCGGGGCGGCATCGAGTCCGCGGAGGAACTCCTCCTTGCGTAGGACCTTGGCGATGCCCGCGAGCGTGTGGAGGTGCTTCTGGAACTGGCCCTGCGGGACGAGGAAGAGCGTGACGAGGTGGACTGGCTGGTTGTCGAGGGAATCGAACTGGATGCCGGCCTTGGAGCGTCCGAACGCGGCGACGACCGCGGGGATGAGATCGGTGGAGGCGTGGGGGATCCCGATGCCGAAGCCGATGCCGGTGCTCATCGACTGCTCGCGTTTCTTGACGACGGCGGTGATGGCCTCGCGGTCGGCGGTGGGGATGTGGCCACTGGAGACCAGGGTGCCGATGAGCTCGTCAATGACCTCCCAGCGGGTGGTCGCCTTGAGCTCGGGCACGATCTGCTGCGGGCTGAGGATGTCTCCGAGATTCATGCGTCACTTCAGTCCTCAACCGTCGCTGGATTCCGCAGACCCAGGCAAGCCGGGAGTTCGGGACAGGACCCAAATGGACGCGTGCGGCGTCCGGTGGTGCCATGATCCTTGCCCATATGCCGCTTTCGTGGTCCTGCGAAGGGAAGGGAAGCGAAAGTGTCCGGCCACCGGTCCACGCTTCCTGGCAGCGGGGACCGGAGGAGGATCACCGCGATCGGTCCGCCTTGAACCGGTCGCCGGTCCGCAGGAGAGCCTGGGATCGCGGTGAACCCCTCATGGTGGTGGGTGGCCTTGACGATGTGTGGGCTGCTCGCGGAGAGGTCAGCGGGAGGTGCCGAGGAGAAGCCCGGTGCCGAGCGACCCGACCTGGGAGGTGTTCCTTAGGGTGAACCACATGTTGCCGTCGACACCTGCCGCTAAACCGAGGGGGCCCGCGCCGAGTGTCGTCAACGGGAACTCCGTCACGACACCGTCCATGGAGATCCTCCCGATATTGTTCCCGGTCAACTGGGTGAACCACATGGCTCCGTCCGGTCCGGGAACGATGCTCCACGGGGTGCCCTTGATCGTCGGAAGCGGGAACTCGGTGATCACCCCGCCCATGGAGATCCGGCCGATCGTGTGGCCTGCCCTCTCGGTGAACCACATGGCCCCGTCGGGCCCCGCCGAGATATCCCGCGGGGTCGCACCAGCCTTCGGCAACGGGAACTCGGTGATGACCCCCTGAAGGGTGATTCGGCCGATGTTCGTCCCGTTCGCCGGGGTGAACCACATGGCTCCGTCGGGTCCCGCTGCAAGATTCCATGCTCCGCCCGCCGGCCCCACGAACTCGGTGATCACGCCATTCGTAGTGATGCGGCCGATCTTGTTCAGGAACAGTTGCGTGAACCACAAGGCCCCATCGGGTCCGGCCGAGATGCTTAGCGGCACCGCACCGGTTGTCGGCAACGGGAACTCGGTGATCACGCCCTCCGTGGTGATGCGGCCGATCTTGTTGCCGAGATATTCGGTGAACCACATGGCCCCATCGGACCCCGCGGCAATATCCACCGGGACGGCACCGAGGGTTGGCACCATGAAGTTGGTGATCACGCCACTCATGGAGATCCGCCCGATCCTGTTGGCGGATTGCTCGGTGAACCACATGCTGCCGTCGGCACCGCTTGCAATGCTGCCGGGGAGGGTTCCGATCGTCGGCAGGGGGAACTCCGTGATCCCGCCGGACCCGGTGATCCGTCCGATCTGGTTCCCGCTGTACTCGGTGAACCACATGTTGCCATCCGCACCGCCCACGATGCCCCACAGGGTTGAGAACCCGGTAGGCACAGGAAACTCGGTGACCACCCCATCCGGGGCCAGCCGCCCAATCCGGTTCCCCAACTGCTGGGTGAACCAGACCGTCCCATCCGCCGCCGTCGCAATGCCCCAGACGCCTCCTGCCGGCACCGGGAATTCCGTGACGACGCCGTTGGTGGTGATGCGGCCGATCTTGTCCCCGCCGTAATAGGTGAACCACATGTTGCCATCGAGTCCGGCAACGATGCCCCCGTGGATTGAAGCCTCCGTCGGAACCTGGAACTCGGTAAACACGCCGTTGGTGGTGAGCCGTCCGATCTTGCCGACGAACAGTTGGGTGAACCAAAGCGCCCCATCCGGACCTGCAGCGATGTCCCGGGGGCCGCCTCCCTCAACCGGGACCGTGATCTCGGTGACCTCTCCG
>CAZZKQ010000055.1:0-11539 GCA_964654875.1 uncultured Verrucomicrobiota bacterium
CCAGAACGCCTTCACCTCCGCGCGTCCCTGTCCCTCGACCGTGGCCCCCACGAAATACCCCTTCGCCCCCTCACGGACGAGCTGGGTTCCACCCACGCCCCGGAACGAGCGGAGCGTGGCGACCAGGTACAGGGCCTCGAGGAGGTTCGTCTTGCCCTGGGCGTTGCGCCCCAGGAAGAGGTGGAAGCCGGGCTCGAAGGTCGCATCCAACCGGAGGAAGTTCCGGTAGTCGCGGAGTCGGAGCTGGGCCAGATGCACGCGCTCCACCATGGGCGACCGGTCGACAACTGCAAAGCCCATGGCAAAACCGATGTCCTTGGGTAGGTTGTCGGCGTGACGCGAATTCCAGGCTCAGCACTGGTGCTGTTGTTGACCGCGGCGGTCGGACCGCTCCTCAAGGCCGCCCCTCCCCGCGCCACCTCCCCTTCTCTGGACCACGGACGTCATGTGGTCGTCACGGTGGAGTCCGGAGCTCCCGTTCCGATGGAGGGATTGCCCGGTTCCGTGACCGTCCGCTCGCGTCCGTCCGACACGACCTGGGTGCTGCAGGCGCCATCGTCCGAAGAGGCCCGGAAGGCCGTCGACCATCTGCGCAAACAATCCGGGGTGATCGCCGCGAGACCGGCCCAGCGGTCCCGGGTCCGTCCTCACTTCCTCCGGTCCCAAGCTCCCAACGACCCCTATTTCCCCCGGCAGCATGCCCTGGAGACCCCGCCCGGGAGCACCAACCCTCCACCACCGACGGTGGACCTCAACCTCCGCGGTGCCTGGGCGTACACCCGGGGCGAAGGGGTGGTCGTGGGGGTCGGCGACGACGGCATGGAGCGGACCCATCCGGATCTCGCCGCGAACTGCGTGGGCCCGCATCACAACTTCCTGACCGACACCGACAGCGGGGACCATGCCAGCCCACGGCTCTACCATGGAACGGCGGTCTCCGGGGTGATCGCCGCCGTCGGGGACAACCGCAAGGGGGCCACCGGCACCGCGCCACGGGCCGGGCTTGCGAGCTGGGTGATCTTCGACAACACGGACACCAACCAGCCCGACGAGGCGGGCTTCGCGGAGCTGTTCGGCACTGCCAACCAGACCGTGGCGGTCCAGAACCACTCCTGGGGCAACTATGGCTACGCCTTCGTCTGGCCGGGGCCGCTCGAGGTCGATGCCCTGGAGAAGGCAATCACCGGGGGACGTGGGGGGCGGGGCGTCGTGTTCGTCCGGTCCGCGGGCAACAATCGCCAGCTGTTCAGCACGGGCACGGCGGGCGACGTGAACCTCGACGGCTATGCCAACCACATCAGCCAGATCACGGTGGGGGCCGTGCGGGTCGACGGCAGCGTGACCGGGTACAGCACCCCGGGGGCCTGCGTCCTCGTCGCCGCCCCCGGCGGTGAGCGCCTCGTCGGCAGCCCCGGACTGGTGACCACCGACCGGGTCGGATCCGGGGGACGCAACGTGGTCTGGGACCCCAAGGACCCGCAGTCGATCGACTACCTCCTCGGGGACCTGGCGTTCACCGGGACGTCCGCCGCGGCACCGCTGGTCTCCGGCGTGGCCGCCCTCCTCGTCAGCGCCCGTCCTGAACTCCGATGGTTCGAGGTCCAGCAGATCCTTGCCCTGTCGGCCCGACACCTCCATCGGGCCGATCCCGATCTGCGCACCAATGGAGCCGGACTCGCAGTCAGTGAGAACACGGGATTCGGGATCCCCGACGCCGGGGCCGCCGTGCGCCTCGCCCGCGCTTGGATTCCGCAGGCCGCGCCCAGGGTCGAGCGGGTGCCGCTCGCCACGCCCCAACCGATCCCGGACGCCTCATCCGAGGGGCTGCGCTGGACATTCCCCGTCTCCACCGCGCTGGTCCTGCAACACGTGCAGGTGCGGGTCGACTGGACCCACCCCCGCGGACGGGATCTCGAGGTCCGACTGAAGGCGCCCTCGGGATTCACCAGCCTCCTGCTGCGTCGCGGGACCGAATCCGATCCCGTGCCCGGGTCCTGGACCTTCTCCACCGTCCAGCACCTTGGCGAATCCAGCCTCGGGGACTGGGTCCTGGAGGTGGTCGACACCGCCCCAGGCGAAACCGGGGAACTCCGCGAGGCCGAGCTCATCCTGGGTGGACGCGCGATCGTGGACACGGATCGGGACGGACTGGACGACGACTGGGAGCGCACCCACTTCGGGACGCTCGCCCAGGGTCCCTCGGGCGACCCGGACCGCGACGGGTGGATCACCGCCTCGGAGCAGTTCTCGGGACGGGATCCCTCGCGACGGGATGAGGTGCTGGAGGTGGTGGCGCTCCGAGAGACGGACGGACGCCTGCGACTGTCCTGGCCCTCGGGACCGGCGGACACCTTCGAACTGAAGGCGTCGGATCAACTGGGGATCCCCTTCCCGGTTGGGATACCTGTGCCGGGACGGTTTCCCGAGGTGAACTGGCTGCTGCCAACGGATGCGGCCCTGAGGTTGTTCGAGGTGGTCCGCTCCGCTCCGTGAGAGGCCGGGCCCCTACCGGGGTTGTGACGCGGCCGTGTACAGGCTGACGAAGGCGTCGACGTCCAGGTCGCGGGGATTGAACTGGGCCGTCCACTGTCGCGCGGCCGCGGCTGCCAACTGGGGAATGGCGTCCAGGGTGGCCCCGGCGTCGAGGATCGACCTCGGGATTCCGGCCCGATCCAGGAGCCGGGAGACGCCGTCGGCCAGCGTCGCGGCGGCGATGGCTGCGGGGACGTCCATGGAGCTCCAGCCAGCGGAGACGGCCAGCCGCGCGTAGGCGGACTCCGCCTCCGACCCCGGCACCGCGTTGTGGCGGAGGACCGCGGGAAGCATCACGCCGACGGCGGCTCCATGGACTATCCCGAACTGTGCGGTGAGCGGGTTGGCGCAGGCATGGGCCCCTCCCAGCATCGAGCACTCGATGGCCAGTCCCGCCAACGCCGCCCCCAGCAGCATGTCCCCGCGGGCCCGAAGATCGCCGGGTTCGTCCAGGACCCGGACCAGCGACCCGGCCAGCTTCTGGAACGCCGCCTCGGAATACATGGAGGAGACGCTGTTCCGTCGCCGCGTCACCGCACTCTCGAGCGCATGCGACAGCGCGTCGACTCCGGTCACTGCAGTCACGCGTGCCGGTTGGGACACGGTGAGCTCGGGATCCAGGATGGCGATCCGTGCGGTGATCTTGGGGTCGAGGCACGCCATCTTCTGGTGGGTGACAGGATCCGCGATGAGCGCAGCCGACTGGCACTCGCTCCCGGTGCCGGCCGTGGTGGGGATCGCGATCAGGGGCAGCATCGCCCTTGGGACCTTGCCCACGCCCCAGTAGTCGTGGATCCGCCCCCCATTCGTCAGGATCAGATTCGCGCCCTTGGCGGTGTCGACCGAGCTCCCGCCGCCGAGTCCGATGAACAGCTCCGCCCGGACCTCGGCCGCGGCCTGCCGGCACCGTTCCACGTCCTCGGTGTCGGGATTCTCCCGGACGCCAGCGTAGAGCGCCACGGCGATCCCGGCCTTCTCGAGGCACTCCCGGGCGCGACCGGCATGTCCGGCCGCCACGATGCCCGGGTCGGTGACCAGCAGCGCCCGCCCCACCCCGAGCTCGGCAGCGAGGGCCCCGATGCGGCCGAGGGTCCCCTCACCGAAGACCAATCGTGGCCGGCTTGGGATGTCGATGAGTCCTGGAGGAAGCGGAGACACGTTGAGAGTGGAGAGCTGGGGGTTGACCGTTGAGCGACCCGAGAACACGAATCCCGACGTTTCCGGGGAAACTTCGGTTCGATGAAGGAGAGTCTTGAGTTGGATCCATCCCCTGGCCTTGGGCCGAGTGGCGTTTCCGAACTCTCAATTCTCATCCCTCGACTCCCGACGAGTTCCCCGCGTCCGACGCGCAAGGCTCCGCTTTTTTTCAACCCACTCTCAACCCTCATCTCACAACTTCGGCGATTGACCCATCCAAAGTGGCCCCCTTAGCGTCGGTCCCGTGATTCCGACAGGGAAGGCTGGCCGGTTCCGCCCGAAGGGCTGAGCCTCCACCCGGCCCGGTTCCCGGCAGCTCCCAGCTCGCCCGCGGTCCGCCGCGGGTTTTGGTTTGATGGGGCGGCAACCCGGCCGGTCGCGGGATCCCCGACACTCCATGCGTCACACCATCTCGATTCTGGTCGAAAACAAGTTCGGCGTGCTCACCCGGGTGGCCGTACTCTTCTCCGGTCGCGGCTACAACATCGATTCCCTCAACGTCGCACCGACCCACGATCCCGAACTCTCCCGCATGACCATCGTCACCCGGGGTGACGACTCGACCGTCGAGCAGATCGTCAAGCAGCTCGCCAAGCTGATCGATGTGGTGAAGGTCATCGACTACCGCCAGGGCGACTACATCGACCGAGAGCTGGTCCTGCTGAAGGTCGCGACCGGCACCTCGAACCGCGCCGAGGTCGCCCAGATGGCCGAGCTGTTCCGGGCCAAGGTCGTGGACGTCCAGCCCGAGAGCCTCACGATCGAGATCACCGGCGGCGAGGGGAAGATCGACAAGTTCATCACCCTCATGAAGGGCTTCGGCATCCTCGACCTCACCCGCACCGGCCAGGTCGCCCTGCCCCGCACCTGATCACCCCGTTCCCGGAGACACGAAGCCGTCCCCGCGGGAAGGCTTCCTTCATTTCACGCTTCCGGGATCTCCACTTCCCCGTCTAGTCTCCCCCCTCCGTCACTCACTATGCCAAAAGTCTACACCGAAAAGGACGCCGATCTCGGCGTGTTCAAAGGCAAGACCCTCGCGGTCCTCGGATTCGGATCCCAGGGTCATGCCCATGCCCTCAACCTCAAGGAGAGCGGCTGCAAGGTCATCATCGGACTCTATGAGGGCTCCAAGTCCATCAAGGTCGCCCGCGAGAAGGGGTTCGAGGTCCTGCCGACGGCCGATGCCGTGAAGCGGGCCGATGTCATCATGGTCGCCCTTCCCGACACCAAGCAGGCGGCCGCCTACGAGAAGGACATCGCGCCGAACCTGTCCAAGGGCAAGACACTCCTCTTCAGCCACGGGTTCTCGATCCACTACAAGACCATCGTCCCGCCGAAGGACGTCAACGTGATCCTGGTCGCCCCGAAGGGCCCCGGCCACATCGTCCGGCGCCAGTACACCGAGGGCAAGGGTGTCCCGAGCCTCATCGCCGTCTACCAGAACCCGGGCAAGGATGCGAAGCGCATCGCCCTGGCATGGGCCAAGGGCATCGGCGGCGCCCGCGCGGGTGTCATCGAGACCTCCTTCAAGGAGGAGACCGAGACCGACCTGTTCGGCGAGCAGACCGTCCTCTGCGGCGGCGCCAGCGCGCTCGTCCAGGCAGGCTTCGAAGTGCTCGTCGAGGCCGGCTACTCCCCCGAGATGGCCTACTTCGAGTGCCTCCACGAGCTCAAGCTGATCGTCGACCTCATGAACGAGGCCGGCATCGCCGGCATGCGCTTCTCGATCTCCGAGACCGCCAAGTGGGGCGACGTCACTGTCGGACCCAAGATCATCGATGCCTCGGTGAAGAAGCGCATGAAGGCCGCCCTCAAGGACATCCAGTCCGGCAAGTTCGCCAAGGACTGGGTCAAGGAATACCAGGGCGGCTACAAGCGCTACAACGCGCTGCTCAAGGCCGGCGAGAAGCACCCGATCGAGAAGACCGGCGCCAAGCTCCGCTCCCTCATGCCCTGGATGCAGAAGCGCTCCATCAAGGGCGCCCAGGCCGCCTACTGAGGAGGCCGGGACAGCAGCCGAGAACAAGAAGGCCGCGGCGGATCGCCGCGGCCTTTTTCGTGTCGTGATGCGACCCGACTGTCGGCCAACCGATCCCGCCCCACGAAGGCGGGACCCCGGGGATGGGCTACTCCACCCGGACCCGATAGAACCGGGTCTCCGGGTTCGCGACGGGATCGGTCACCGACATCTCCCCTGCGCCGCCGGACATCCGCTTCAGGACCTGCCAGACGGTGTCGAGCCGGTCCGAGGCCTCGACCCGATAGACCGCCCCGACGTCTCCCGTCCACCGCAGCGTGATGCCCGCGGGACCGACCCCCACTGAGACCGAGGGGGCCACCGGGACGGTTCCACCATTCGGACGGCCGAAGGAGGGCGGGCCCCAGACCCGGTCGAACGACTGCCCGTCCGGTTCCGACCTCAGGGATTGGCCCGGGACCGGTGTACCGTAGGCGATCCAGTCCACCACGCCGGATCCCACCGTGGAGGGACGCACGAGGCTGATCCAGCCACCTACGGGATCGGGGGTGATGGAGGCATGCCATTCGGATGGGCCATGTGCGCCGACATCGCCGTCGAGGAACACCACACGGCGCTCGCCCGCCTTCAGCACCGCATCCGTGGGGAACGTCCACGGAAGGAAGTTGGCCGAACCGTGGATCTGCCACCCCCCAAGCGGGAGATCGTTGCTCCCGGCGTTGAGGATCTCGACCCAGGGCTCGGTCGAACCGGACGCATCCCGATCCGAGGTACCCAGCGGCGCCAGCTCGTTCAGATGGACCGCCGGGAATTCCGGCAGCGTCACGGACACGGGATTTTCGTAGCCCGGACTGAGCCCCGCGACGAGGCCCCCCTTCAGATCGAGCTGCGCCCCGAAGACGATGTCGGAACTGCCCGTGCTCGACTGGTGCACCTCGACCGCGAGCGTGTTGGTGCCCTGCCGGAGCAGGGTCCCCGGCAGCGTGACAGGACCCACCCGGACGGCATCGCCAACCGAAGGGGTGGCGAGGGTGGTCGGTGTGATGACGGCATCGGCCGGCAGGTTGAACCGGGTCCATTCCTTTCCGTTCAGATGGAACACCGCGCCGTCGTCGATGATGTGGGTGAGATCGACCTCGATCCCCTTCGGCACGCTCGGCATCACGAACGTGGTCCGGAAGTAGAAGGTCAATTCACCCAGCGCCACCGGAGTGGTCTTCGGCCCGGGCAGGTTCGCCTCCTCCTTGAAGAAGAGCGCCTCTCCCAGCTTCCAGGCCCGGTCGTTGAACTCCGGGGCCTGCCAGGCGCCGACCGGCGTCCCGGTGTCGGAATACCGCCAGGCGCCGGCCATCGGCACGAGCTGCCGCGACCCGGTGTAGCCCTCGGAGGCGACCCAGTTGCCCGGAAGGGCGTTGTCGGACCAGGGGTCGATCACCTGCAGTGCGATGCCCGGGGCGGGCACGACCGGCCAGGGCGCCGAGGCCGTGAAAACAACGCGGTCGAGACCCTCTCCCCGGGGAGAGACCAGCCGCAGGTCGTCACCCAGGCTTCCCAGGGTGCCCGACCAGGCCCCCAGCAGCCGCGGCGCGGTGCCGTGGACCCGACGGAACACGGCGGCGTCGGCCCCGACACAGGCGAGCGCTCCCGGCCCCAGCACCGTGCCGTCCGGGAAGGTGTACTCGAGCGCATTGCCCAGGAGTCGACACCCCGACAGGTCCCAGGCGGTCACGGCCGAGGGATTCTGGAGCTCCACATAGGCGGCCCCGGGCTCGGTCGGACGATGAAGGATCTCCGACAGCAGCACGCGGAACACCGGCTCGACCGCCACCTGCGCCGTCCGACGGGTGGACTGGGGCGTCGCCCCGGAATCCCGGGCCTCGACGGTCAGGGACAGCGTCCGTGCACCGACATCACGAGGCAGCGTCCAGCGGACCCGCCGCTGTCCGGACTCGACCACCGCCGTGCCCACCACCTCGCCCACGACAGAGAACGTCAACTCCTGATCCGGCAGGTCGGAATCCGAAGCCACAAGCGGCAGGTCCACGGTCTCTCCCTCGCGCCGGGTGGATGGAGCCCAGCCCTGCAGGACGGGGGGCTGGTTCACCTCGTTCACGACGATCGAGAACGTCACCCTCACGGTCTGGGCGAGTCCGGTGAGCTCGGCGGCCTCGAGAATCACGGGATAGGACCCCGGTCCCTCAGCCTCCGAAGGATTCCACCGGATCTCGCCCCGGGTGCTGTCGAGCACCAGACCCGGAGGACCCTGGATGAGTTGGTAGATCACGCCCGGACCATCCGGATCCACGGCCTCGACCTTGAAGCGAAGCTCGGTGCCCTCGTCCACGATCTGGGCGCTGGGCTGGATGAAATAGGGCGGATTGTCGACCTCCCGGACCGTGATCCGGACGATCTGTTCCGTCGACAACGGCGGCACCCCGTTGTCCGTCACCCGGACCTTGAGGAGAACGACCTGTCCTCCGAGGGCCTCCGAAGGCATCCAGTTCAGACGGCCGGTCTCCGGATCGAGGACCGCCCCCTCGGGTGGAGCGACCAGCTCGAACCGGAGGGCCTGCCTCGGACGGTCCGGATCGGTGGCCACCACCTCCAGACTGAGCTCGGATCCCTCGTCGACGACCGGATCCACGACCTTCTCCACCACGGGCGGCTGGTTGCCCTCGATGACCTGGACCCGCACCCGCAGCGTGGAGGTCCTGGCCGGCGAACCGGAGTCGGTGGCCCGGACCGTGAACCCATAGTCGCCGGGCCCCTGATCCTCGGTCGGGCTCCAGACAAGGTCGCCGGTGGTCTCGGAGATCTCGAGTCCAGGCGGCGCGTCCGCAGCAAGATGGAATCGAACCACCTGATCGGGATCGGAATCGGTCGCCACGAGTCGATGGCGGAGGGTCGACTGCTCCACGACCTGCAGGATCGGCACGGGAGCAAAGACCGGAGGCTTGTTGCCACCCGGCACGAAGTTGGCCGCACCGGGAGTCGGGATCTCCTGCGGGATGAGGTCGCTCGCATTGCCATCAGGATACCGCCCCATCGAGACATCGGCGGTCTGGGGTCCGAAGGTGACGCTGTCGACCAGCGAGAGATCCGGCGCGAACAGTCCGATTTCCTCACCTCCGCGCGCGAGGCTGAACCCGACGTGGAGGATCCCCTTGTCGGGAGCGCTCTGCGACGGTTGCCCATCGGCCCACAGCAGCAGGAAACCACCCGCAGGAATCAGGGTTCCCGCAGGGAGCTGGAACGCGGTCCGGTCCGCCAGGCTGTCGGTGATGAAGTAGCCCGACAGGTCCGCCGGCTGGGATCCACCGTTGTGCAGCTCGATCCAGTCCTCCCGTCCACCGTCGGCCGGATCGACCAGCCCGGACAGGTTCTGTGCCATGAATTCGTTCACGGTCACCTCCAGCAGCGGAACCGAGGGATCATTCGGCGCCCCGGGTGTGGGCACATAGAGGAGTCGACGCGTCTCTGGATCGCCGTCGGGGATGGATCCTAAGCCCCGCTCCGGCGACAGGCGGTCATAGCTGATCCAGTCGAGGACGACCGGCGTCGCCGGAGTGCCCTGGATCCGCTTGAGGAAGACCGATCCGATGGATGGCTCGGCGGCCCAGGAGGCGTGGAGATGGCCCGCGACGGTCTGGTCGGACTGACCGTCCAACCACACGCGAAGGTATCCCTTCGAGGCGAGGCGCGTCCCCTGGGGAAAGGTCCAGGACCGGAGCCCGAGGACCGAGTCGCTGAGGGACAGACCCGAAAGATCGGCCTCGGCCTCGCCGGTGTTCACCAACTCGACAAACGGAGCCCGCTCGCCGCGGTTGTCGACCACCGCCGGAGGTGGGTTCGGCACCACTTCGTTGATCCAGACGGTCGGGAAGGCCGGGAGGTTGGAGCGGAGCGGATTGGGAGCTCCAGGAGTCACCCGTGAGGACGCGTCGGGCGGGCTGGATGCCCAGTTCGCCACCCGACGTCCATCGAGCGACGGATCGATTCGCTGGAGGGAGGATCCAAGACCATCGGCAACGGTGGGCCAGGGCGCCTCAGTCCGATAGTGGACCTCGTCGAAGGTCACCAGTCCATCCGGCTCCACCAGACGCAGCCGTTCCCCTTCGTTGTCGAGCGTGCCCGGGAATTCGTCGAACACCGCGATGCCCGCGCCAAAGGCCGTCGCGAACGCCGCCCGATCCGCCGCCAGGACCAGGAAACCCCCTGCCGGGATCACGGCGTTGTTCGTCGGAAACGTAAAGCCCACGCCGTCCACCCGGTAGCCGGCGAGATTGAAGGCGACCGAGGAATGGCGGTTGTGGATCTCGATGAACCCGGAGCCCTGGAGTACGGGGTTGTACTGGATCTCATTGATCACGACCCAGTCCCGGGCCTTCGGGATCGCCCCCGGATAGGTCACCACCACCGACGCGGTGTCGGGCAGCGCGTTGCCGAAGCGGTCCAGTCCCACCAGCTGTAGGGTGTTCGTCGCCGCGGTCAGCGGGACGCTCAGCGAGAACGTGGTGAACCCCGTCCAGGTGACCGGGAAGCGGACGCCGTTGACGGCGATGTCGGCGACACGCAGCGGGGCGTTGCCGCTGAGGGTGACCGTCGGGGTGGCGCTGACAACGTCGGCGCCGCCGTTCGAGGTGATGACCAGGGCCGGTGTGTCGGCGGCCTTGTAGCGCGAGAGGATCGTGCTGCGGCGGCTGTTGATGTAGTTCGTCACCGCACCCGGGGATGTGGTGGCGGTGACCTTGTTCTGCAGCTGGACGGTCCGGTAGGCATTCACGATCGGACCGTAGTTCTCGGGCTGCATCGGCCCCTCGGCCGCGCGCAGAAGGGAGCGCCACAGCATCCGGCGGAACGTCGGGTTGTCGTAGACCCGGGCATTCATGATCGAATCCTGGCCACCCCAGAGCGCGGCGCCTGCGGCGTCACCCAGTCCCAGGACGAAGTCGATGTCCCACGGAAGCAGGATGGCCCGGCGACCCGGCTGCCGGTAGAGGTACATGTTCTGGCCGATGTTGTAGGTCCAGGAGTCCCAGTTGCCGGTCACACGGTGGAACGCAAACACGTCCATCCACTGCTCCATGTCGGCATGCCGCTGGACCCGCCCCACGAACCCCGCGTCGGAGGTGCTGTTGAAGGCCTCCACGAGATCAAAGATCGTCCGGTAGTCGCTCTCCGGGAAATGCTGCGCCCGTCGCTCCCAGTTCCACCGGTAGCGGGCGAGCTTCAGTCGGCCCTCCGACACGAAGCGTTCCATCGTCGCCCCGATCGAGTTGAACTGGGCGTTGCCGTCGTTGAAGTCGAACTGGATCGAGATCTTGTACAGGTCCCCCTCCCCGTTGTCCGGCTGGTGATGCTCGGCGTAGCGGTGATCGGGCTCCTCCTGGTCCTCGACGAGGTTCGCGAACGAGGTTCCGTTGATGTAGAAGAACTGGTACTTCCCGCTCAGGGACGGGACACCCATCTGCGAGGCGATCCAGGCCGAGACCCGGCCCCGGAGTCCGGTCTCCTCGACGCCGCCGTTGCCGGTCTTGGAGAACAGCCGCTCGCTCACGCCGTGCAGCTTCTCGTCGTCCGGCGTCCGGGCCACGATGTCGCCGCTCCCGTTGTGGAACGGACTGCCCTTGTCCCGGAACAGGACCCCATGGATCACACGCGTGTTGCCGTACACGAGGGTCCCCCGCCGATAGGCGTTGTTCAGGGCATTGCCCGTCGCGTTGCGGTTCTTCGTCGTGCACCAGAGATGCACGTGCGGGAAGGTACCCAGCGGGATCGTGTCGCCCCAGCGGATCAATCCCTCGTCCACCGGATGCTCCCGGGGCCAGA
>CAZZKQ010000056.1:0-11515 GCA_964654875.1 uncultured Verrucomicrobiota bacterium
GACACCTGCGCTGCAGAATTCGAGGCCTATACCCCCTACTACTATTCGACCTACGACCGAGGGGATGACGAGGTGGTCAAGACCCCGAAACGCAAGGTGATGATCCTCGGTGGCGGACCCAACCGGATCGGCCAAGGCATCGAATTCGACTACTGTTGCGTCCACGCGGCCTTCGCCCTCAAGGAGGATGGGTTCGAGACACTGATGGTGAACTCCAACCCGGAGACCGTCTCCACCGACTATGACACGTCGGACAAGCTGTTCTTCGAGCCTCTCACCCTCGAGGACGTGCTTCACATCTATGAGCGGGAGGGCTGCTGGGGGGCCATCGCCCAGTTCGGGGGACAGACCCCGCTGAATCTCGCCCTCGGACTCCAGAAAAGCGGGGTCAACATCATCGGAACATCCCCCCAGAGCATCGAGATTGCCGAAGACCGGAAGCTGTTCGCTGCCATGCTCGACCGTCTGGGAATCCCTCAACCGCCCAATGGTCTTGCGGTCAGCATCGAGGAAGCGCTCGCAGCGGCCCATCGGCTGACCTATCCCGTCTTGGTGCGCCCCTCGTTCGTGCTGGGTGGACGAGCCATGCAGATCGTCTACTCGGACGCCGAGCTGACCCACTACATGAAATTTGCGGTCGAGGCCTCCCCGGAGCGGCCTGTCCTCGTCGACAAGTTTCTCGAGGATGCCACGGAGGTCGATGTCGACTGCATCGCGGATGTCGGCCATCACGAGGATCCGGGCCACGCAACGATCGTGATCGGAGGCATGCTCGAGCACATCGAGTTTGCTGGCGTGCACTCCGGCGACGCCGCGATGGTCCTCCCGCCACACACCCTACCGGAGACGGTCGTCGACACGATCCGGCACTATACCCATGCCATGGCCCGTGAGCTCCGGGTCACAGGCCTGATGAACGTCCAGTACGCGGTCAAGGGCGACAAGGTCTACGTCCTTGAGGTCAACCCTCGCGCCTCGCGGACCGTCCCGTTCGTCTCCAAGGCCATCGGGATTCCGCTCGCAAAACTGGCCGCGAAGGTCATGGCAGGGAGGACCCTCAAGGAGTTGGGATTCACCCAGGAGATCTGGCCCACCTACTGGGCGGTCAAGGAATCGGTCTTCCCGTTCAACAAGTTCCAGGGGCAGGACATCATCCTGTCACCCGAGATGCGATCCACGGGGGAGGTGATGGGCTTGGATCAGGACCTCGGGATCGCCTACGCCAAGGCACAGATGGCCGCCAACTCTCCCCTTCCCCTATCCGGAAATGTCTTCATCAGCCTCGGTGATGCCCAAAAACCGTCCGCGGCCGAGATCGGCCGACAGTTTGCCGCTCTCGGATTCGAGATCGTCTCCACCGGAGGCACTGCCGCCGCGCTCGAGCAGGCTGGCCTCAAGGTCAGACGGGTCTTCAAACTGAACGAAGGTGCCCGACCCAATGCCGTGGACCTCCTCAAGAACAAGGAGATCCAACTCGTCATCAATACCCCGAGCGGCGCCACCCCTCGAGCCGATGAGGTGCGGATCCGTACGACAGCGGTCATGACAGGCACCCCGATCATGACCACCCTCAGTGGCGCCAAAGCCGCCCTGATGGGTATCGCTGCACTCCAGAAACAGGGCTACGCAGTTCGGACCATCCAGGAATACCACTGAGCCGAACAAATCGTCGTTGATGTATCGCCGCGGTCACCCCACCACCAAAACCGAAACAACGAAGCCCGCAGGGTCGGAGGACCCTGCGGGCTTTGCATATCGACCGGGCTTGGAGGCGACGGTTACTTGGCCGCCTCAATCTTCGAGACCGCCACGACCAACTTGTCGCCATCCTTGGTGCAGGTGCCCTCGACATGGACCTTCGCCGTCGAGGAGCAGAGGTTCTTGTGGAAAGCCTTGCTCACGTCACCCGTGAGGTAGTACGTGGTGGTCTTGTCGCCCTCCTTGACCTGGACAACGTTCTGGCAGCTGTCCGACTTCTTGAGTTCGCACTTTGCGCAGGCACCTGTGCCATTCAGTGAAACCTTCTTACCCTCATCGGCTTGGACGTAGAACAGGCCAAGAGTCACGATCGCTGCGATGTTCAGTAGATTCTTCATTTTGTGGTGATTTGATGGATTCATCGACAAGGAAACGCATGGAAGAGGCCTTGGCAAGCGCGGTTTATCGGACTGCACCGGATGACACCCATGGGATTCTGTTTTCGGGAGCCGTCCTCGCGGGTGGAAGGAGCCGTCGCATGGGATTCCCCAAAAGCCGGATCCTCGTGGATGGCGAGACGCTGCTCCATCGTCAGCTGCGCCTCCTCGCCCTTGCTGGAGCCTCCGAGCTGCTGATATCCCTGAACTCAGAGATCCAGGAACTCCCACCCGAGGGCCTTTGCGTGCGGACAGTCTTCGACCGGCTGGCGGATACAGGGCCTCTCGCAGGAATTGAGTCCCTGCTCCGCGCATCACAAAGACCGTGGGTGACAATCCTCGCCGTTGATCTTCCCCGATTGAACCCCTGCTTTTTGGTTGAACTACTCCAAAGGGTCACTCCCACATCCGGCGTGGTCCCGATCCGCGACGGGCATCTTGAACCATTGTGCGCAGTCTATCCCAGAAGTGCCGCTGTAATCGCAACTCAACTCCTCGATGAGGGACGTCGAGAGGCGGGCGGCTTGGCTTCGATGGGCCTCCGGAAGGGCTGGCTACGGCCCTGGACAATCGACGGATCCGCAGGAGAGATGCTCACGAACTGGAATCACCCTTGGGACGTTCGAGAGACGGCCACTGCCTCTCCGGATGATTCAGGGACTTCACAGACACCGGCATAACGGGTCGGAGCCGACCTTTTACCGGATCTGCTGCAGCTCGGAGGGTTTCACAATCCCGGCGGGAGTGATGATCCCAGTGACCAGTTCAGGTGGGGTCACATCAAATCCGGGGTTGAGCGCGGGGCTTCCAGGGTTTGCGATGCGAACATATCTGGAACGGCCGCCGGCGGTCGTTCCCCAGGCTCCAAGGACTTCGTCCTGTGAACGCGCCTCGATGGGTATTCCCTGCCAATCCCGCGTCGTCCAGTCGATCGTCGACACCGGCGCCGCAACATAGAACGGGATACCGTGTCGATGGGCCAGGACCGCCTTGGTGTAGGTCCCGATCTTGTTGACGACATGACCGGTACGGGCAAGGACCCGGTCGGTTCCCACAATGACAAGATCGACATGGCCCTGTTGCATCAGGGCTCCTGCGGCATTGTCGGCAATCACGGCATGCCGGACTCCCTGCTGAGCGAGTTCCCAGGCGGTGAGTGTCGCTCCTTGGCAACGCGGACGCGTCTCGTCACAGAGCACCCTGAAATCCCGCCCCTCCTGTCGGGCCTGATACATGGGAGCGGTTGCCGTACCCACGTCGACGAAGGCAAGCCAACCCGCGTTGCAGTGGGTCAGTACCGTCATGCCGTTCCGGATGAGATGGGCGCCCAAGCGACCGATCGTCCGACACTCATCGACGTTCCTGTCGGCAAATCGACAGGCGGCTTCGAGAGCCAATTCCTGTTGTCGTGCAACAGTGCGGCCTCCCGACATCGCCTTGCGAACCTCACCCAAGGCATTGACAGGGTCCACAGCCGTAGGTCGAGCGCTCGCAAGAGCCTGATGAACCCGATCCAGGTGTCGCTCAAAGGACAGCAACCCTTTCCCCGGGAAGGCGCGCGCACCCTGGGCCAACCCATAGGCCGCCGTAGCCCCGATCGCACCGGCACCGCGGACCACCATGTCACGGATCGCCGATGCCGTTTCCTGATAGTTGCCCATCCACACCCGGTGGAACCGGTGTGGAAGCGACCGCTGCTCGATCAGGACAACGGCATTGGCGGCAACATCAAAATCGACGGTTCGAAAGTGACGAAGCCTTCCCCGGACCATGACGTTCATCGGCGACCAGGATAGGGACTCTCGCGGGCGGCGACCATGTCGCACATGGCCGGACGGCTCTCAGAGCCGAGGCCTGAAATACCCAATGGTCGACCGGAGTCCGTCGCCAAGCGCGACACGGGGTTCCCAATCCAGCAAACGTCGGGCACGGCTGATGTCAGGACGCCGCTGACGCGGGTCATCCTGGGGCAACGGCTTGTGGACAATCCTGGATCTCGAACCCGTGGCCTGGAGGATCTCACGGGCAAATTCCAGCATGGTCAGCTCATGGGGATTCCCAATGTTGGTGGGTAGATGGGCCTCTTTGCCGGCGCACATCATCAGGCGATGGATTCCCTCGATCAGATCGCTGACAAAGCAAAAGGAGCGGGTCTGACTGCCATCGCCGAAGACCGTCAGTGGCTTGCTGCTCATGGCTTGGCTGATGAAGGCGGGAACGACCCGTCCATCATTCAGCCGCATCCGTGGACCGTAGGTGTTGAAGATGCGGACAATCCGGGTCTCAAGGCCATGCTGCCGCAAATAGGCCATCGTCAGAGCTTCGGCAAACCGCTTGGATTCATCGTAGCAACCGCGTGGGCCAATCGTGTTGACGTTGCCCCAGTAGGATTCGGGCTGTGGGTGCACCAGCGGATCGCCGTAGATCTCGGAGGTTGAGGTCAACAGGAAGCGTGCTCCCTTTTCCAGTGCCAGTCCGAGTGCCTTGTGGGTCCCCAGCGATCCGACCTTCAGGGTCTGGATGGGCAGCTCCAGATAGTCGATCGGACTCGCAGGCGACGCAAAGTGCCAGACGAAGTCTACCGGTCCCGAGAGAAACAGGTACTCGGTGACATCCTGCTTGATGAAGGTGAAGGCTGAATTCCCGCCGAGATGGGCGATGTTGTCGATCGATCCGGTGATGAGATTGTCGATCGCGACCACCCGATGACCCTCTCCCAGGAGCAGGTCCACGAGGTGTGATCCCAAGAACCCCGCACCGCCCGTGACGACAGACACGGGGCGCTTCGAGGCTCGACGTCGGACGCTTTTGAGGGAACTCATCTCGAACCTATTTTGCACCCGCTCCGGAGACGACGGCGGGCAGGGTCAGGACCAGGATTTTCAAGTCGAGCAGGAGGGACCAGTTGTCGATGTACTGAAGGTCCAACCGGACCCATTCCTTGAAATCACTGACATCGTTGCGTCCGCTGATCTGCCAAAGGCAAGTGAGACCCGGTCGCACGCTCAGTCGACGCCGGTCGGCGGGGTCGTCAAAGCGCTGGACCTCATCCACCGGTAGGGGACGCGGCCCCACCAGACTCATCTCTCCCCGGAGCACATTGAAGAGCTGGGGCAACTCATCCAAGGACCACCGCCTTAGGAAACGACCCACCCGGGTGACCCTGGGATCGTTGGTCACCTTGAACACCGGACCTGTCATCTCATTGAGCCGCTGCAGCTCCTGCTTCAGCTGCTCGGCATTCGAGACCATCGTCCGGAATTTGAGCATGGTGAAGGGATGCCCGTTCAGGCCGGCACGTTCCTGGCGGAAAAAGATCGGTCCCGGTGAAGAGATGCGAACGAGGATTGCTGCAATCGCCATCGGGATCGCCGTGATCAACAACAGAAGCAAAGCGCCCGCAAAATCAATTCCAGTCTTCAAAAGAGCCTGCCATGAGGCTTCCGGTCCCGTCCGAAAGACCAAGACTGGCCGGCCAGAGAGCTCGTCGACCGAGGTCTGCGAAAGCCGTGTCTGGAAGAAATCAGCGAGGAGCCAGACTTCAACACCCTCGAGCTCGCACGCTTGAATCGCCTCCTCGATCTCACCGAAGACAATCTGCCGGGGGGCCACCAGGACAGCGTTGGCGGAGGTTTCGTGGAGGAGTCTTGGCAGGTCACGGGCGGGGGTGCGGCTGAGATCCACACGGAGAATGATCTCGACGTCCCCAAGTGCACCAACCTCAAGACGCCGCTCGACATCGCGGGTCTCATCCGGAGTCCCAACCAGGATGACCCGCTTCCTGACAGCGTTCCGACCCAGGTGGGAAATCGCCCAACCCCGCATCGTCTCCTCCTTGAGAAACACGATCAGAAGTCCGATGGGGGCGAAGAGGAGTGTGACACCGCGCGCGCCTTCGGCCTTCCTGAAATAGAGGGCCATGATGATGGCGACGCTGAGCCAGAGGACCGCCCTGATCAGCTGGCCAAACGTCTCCTTCCGGGAATAGAGAAGGGGACGGAGGTAGAATCCCTGCAGCTCTAGTACAAACGGAGCCAAAGGGACGATGACGGCCAGTAGCCAGGCGTATTCCGAGAACGGGAAAATGATCGACTCCGGGTCGAACTGAGGACGGGAGCGGACCCAATGGGCGATCCACCAGGCTGACCCAAGAAGCAGCGCATCCAAGATCTTCTGGAACTTGGCGTAGACCTGTCGCTGTCTCGCTAACACACTGCCTCCGTGGGTTTGGGACTCATCCAGGAATCAGGCCTCCCCGATCCTTGGAGAGTCTACTACGGCCCTTTCCCGGAGGTCACGCCAAAGTGGGGATACACACGTCGGACAAGCTCGGAGATCCGCTGGTAGGCCGACTCCTCATCGCCAGGGGCACAGGGGGTGAAGAAAGAGATATAGGCCCATCGCTGAAGGACACCCCGCGTCACCAGGTCTTTGACCATCCACCACTGGCGCTCCCAATGACTCGCTGTTTCCTTGTCCCGGGACACAAACCAGAAGGAATAGACACCCCCCACATCCATAGGCCTTCCATTCATCTCGGTCTTCAGCTGGCAATCAAAGCGCTGGACCCGGACTGGCCCAGGTCCGGAACCTGCGAGAGGGAGTTCCCTCCGGCTCTGGATCCGCCATCCGACACCAGTCAGGCAGTACTCAGGCCGGTGGATGCTGGTCCTGTCGGTTCCCATGAGCACCACGTTGATCTGGATCCAGTTCCCATCCGGAAGGAAATAGCGACCGCGGCCGAAAATCGTGTCCGCAGGCAGAGACTCGAGTTCGATTTCAGTGATGGGGACCTGCTCGAAACGATATCCCGGGAGATCCTTTGGGAGGGCGACCGAATTGCTGCGGAGAACGTTCCCCACCTTGTCCAAGAGCGGGACTGAAGCCACCGCTACCCCGGGAACGTCAAGCGCCTGTCGGGAGGCGAGTCGGGCAACCATCCAGGCGGCAGCCCCGATCAGGACCAGTGCGCAGGCGGCGAGCAAGTTGGGGGATCGGTTCACAGGTTCTCGGGGTTGGCACCCAAATCGGAACCCCCGACGGACACGTCTTGTGGGGGCTCCTTGATGAATCGTGCCAATAGGAGAACCCCCCCGAGGGCCACGACAAATGTGATGAAGCCAAGGTTGGTCTCGATGCGCTTCCCAGCAGCCCCTCCCCATGCCTCACCCACGGTGAACACCGTGACCAACCGGACCACGTTGGCGAGCACAGCAAGCGGAATGGCAGCCAAGACGAGAGCCATCCTTCTCCAAGAACTCTCGAACCGGAGATATCCGAAAACCAGAGTGAGAAGAAGGACGACCGTCAGACTCCGGATCCCACTGCAGGCCGGAGCCACCTCGAACTCGAAGCCGCGGACACCTCCGGGCAACGCGTGGAACACTACTGTCCCTTCGCGGATTAGGCTCAAGTTCAAGACTCCCTTGCAGAAGCCTGCCGCCAGACTGGTCGACAGGAGCCTCAAGTGGAACGTCATCGAATCCGTGTAGGCGGTCAACGGAATGGCAAAAAACATCAGGCCGAAGGGAAAAGCGGTCGCACGCATCCATCGAGGCCCCCAAAACAGCCCGGTCAGAGCCCAAATACCCAATCCGAAGGCCACGAGTGACATACGTACCTGTTGGACGAGGTACCCAACGACATGGATCGCTATGGCGAGACACAGGAGGATCAAGGCAGGCCCCCAGGGAGCCTTTTCAAGGGGAACCAGCTGATCACGCTTCGAGAACAAGAGCGCCAAGATCAGAGGCGGGATCATGTAGCCAAGCGAATCGTCCGGATTCGATTCGTAGACAGCGACTAGCCAAGAGAACAACGACGGGGTGGAGGCGTAGCCGAAACTGGAGTTGCCGAGGAACTGATATAGGGCGACCCAAGCAGCGGCCACGAGAATGAACTGCGGCTTGTTGGGCAGGCTTGAGAGGAATTGACGGATTTCGGACATCGCTGGACCCTACACTCGGCCGGCCAAGAAAGGCATTAAGGCCCGTCGAAGCAAGCTGGATCTACCCCGGAATTCAAGAACACGTCCTCTGCCCGACTGTTGCCGGATGGACACCGTACAACGGGGCGAGGGTGGATTGGAGGCGGCTCTGGATGCGACCCGATCTCTCCAAAAGGCATCGAACCGCAGGCTCGGCAGGGGTGTCCGAAAGTTCAGCGCCGCATTGGCGCCACCCGCCAACCCAGACATCCCGGACTGACTGAGACACATTGGTCAACCACAAGTACGGCACCCAGCCTCGACAACCGCACTGACCATAAACCATCCCTCGTTTGCGTAGGCACCGAAAAGCCTCCGGTGGTGGCGGAGGTCCGATGACCCGAGCTGTTCCTCGACAACTCCAGAAAAGACCCTGCCAGGAACTGAAGGCACCCAAAACAGTTCACCCGCGGGTTTGAGTTGCAGGCTCTTGCTCCTGCAACTCAGATTCGCCTTCCCCAGCCCGCTGGTAATAGGAGGAGTAGTAATAGTTGGTGTAGTAGTAATAGGGATTGTCCGAAGAGACACTGTTGACGATCAGCCCAATCAAGTTCAACCCGCGTTGATGAATCGAGCTCAGTGCAACCTTTGCGAGTTTCATCGAAGTGACCCCTGCACGAACAACGAACATCATGCCGTCCGAGAAGGCGGCCAACGAGAATGTGTCATCGATTGCAGTGATCGGAGGCGAGTCGATAATCACATAATCGAACTCTTCGCGAAGCTTCGCGATGATTTCGCGGGTTTTAGGACCAATAAGAAGCTCGCTAGGACTCTGAGGACGGGAGCCAGCCGTGATCACGAAAAGGCCCTTTTCAGATGTCTGACGAATGGCGTTTGATAAAGAGATTCTCCCCTCCAAAACTTCGGAAAAGCCATTGTCAAGACTTTGGGCAAAATAACTGTGCACATTCCCTCGACGCAGGTCTCCGTCGACTAGTATGGTTCGGTTTCCCGAAGCAGCCATGGTGATGGCGAAATTCGTTGTAAATGTCGTTTTCCCATCGCCGGGGGTGGTCGATGTAACCACAATGACCCGCTTATTTTGACCTTCTGCGTTGAGAAGAATACTGGAGCGGATCCCACGAAGGGATTCGGCAAACATCATATGGGTCTTCATCTTCGAGACGACTAAATGACCATCTGGATTGTCTTTTTGATCAACCTCAGGAATTTGGCCCACAATCGGCACTTCCAACGCGGCTTCGATCGCTTCCGGCTCGTCAACCCGATCGTCCAAGAAGTGGAGAAGGATTGTGAGACACGCTGCAACGGCAAACCCCATGAATGTCCCAAAGGCCACCGTGCCAAGCCGATTGGGTCCAGCTGGAAGGGGAGTGCCGACTCCTTGGCTAAGGACAGTGAAACGTTCCTCTTGAATTCCAACGCGACCCATTGACTGGAGATTTCGGTTCAAGACATCCAAATTTCCTTTGATGAGATTCCGGTCTTCTTGGAGACGAATGAGTTGATTCCGTAGGTCAGTCGTTTCTTGAACCTCAATCGTGAGATCCTCAATGACTTTGAGATAGCCCGGGAGCTGTTGACGCATCAATTCAACAAAAGCTTTGCGCTTTTCCTCAACCAACTCGAGGTCAAGCCTCAGCTTGAATTTATAACTTTCCAATTGATCCTTAAGTTCCAAAATCGCTGGATGCTTAGGCTTCAAGACCTTCATTTTCTCACCAATTTCCAATTCAATCTCATGGATTGCATTTCGAAGTTCGGTATAACGCGAAGTCAACGCAATACCGCTAAGAACGCTTGCCGTTTTTTCAGTGTTGTTGGGTTCCTTAGCTCCAATTCGGACTGGAGATTGCTGACCTAAAACAGATCCACTTGCCAGCGCTTCCTTCGAAGCGCTTTCCGCCATGGTTAATTCCATTTTCAGATTCTCAAGCTCCCATTTTTTTGAATCCAAACGGGCTTGAGCAGCGAGACCTGCGTCAGACTCGCTCGAAACATTATTTTTTTTCCGGAAATCATCCAAGGCTCTCTCGGCTTGTGCTAGTTTGTCCTCGTAACTACTGATTTGCTGCTGAAGTTTTGCCTCCGTCACACCCACAAGACTTTTCCTCTCTTGTTTATGAAACTCCATGAATTCATCGGCCCATATGATGGAGTATTCACGAGCAACCTCGAAATTAGTACTCGTTACTTTTAGTGCAAACGCATTCCCACGCATCGTTTCCACCTTGAGTTGTGGAGCGCTTATCGGCGGCTGACCCTCACGGCCTCCCTTGAACTTTGTATCCACCAATTGAACCACCGAGGCACTCAAGATTTTCTGAATCGCCTGGTCGTTACTGATTTCATCAAGTCTGGCAAACTCCGGCCTTCCAACGTCAACTCTCGGAGCGAAGGCTAAAACCGATTCTGCAACATATTGATCGGGCAGCGTCACCGCCCGCCAAACGCTTGCACCAAAACCGATTGTTGTTAAGACAACAGAAATCAGCCACCTCTCTTGAATAAATTTTACATACCTCCGAACTTTTAGGTATATATTGATCCTATCGATCAACGCACTGCCATATCCAGGCAGAGGTGTGGAAATTTTGCTGCGTTCGTTTTCCATAACTTAAAAATTGAAAGCCTTAGGTCTAACCTCAATCCGATCACCATCCTGCAGTATTTCATCTCCCGACCGATCGCCCTCTCTCAAAATCTTGTCGACGTTGACAATCTTAGTTTCCTTTTTCCCAGATGTGGGATCCACACGATGCAATCGCACTCGCCTCAAATCAGCAAATGGAGTTCGACTCAGACTAAGAATTGCATCGGATATCCGCTTCACCTCGTTTTCGCGCAGTGTAATAGTACCCTGCATTTCCCCATAAACTTGGACTTGAGGAACAAGCTCGAATTCAGTCGGAGACCGATTTGCTTCGACGAATTCAAGCAACACGGTTGCATCATTGTAGTACTCCTCATCAAGGAGGGTTTTGACTTTCTTTCGAATTTCTGCCAGCGTTAATGCAGTGACGTTCAGTTTTACATAAAGCTTCGTATCATGACTAACCGGGAAGATCGCTTCCCCGGCGTCGTTAACTTTTACTTTATGAATCCCTTTGCCACCTTTTCCAGGGTCTTCCTTGATGGCGTAGAGAAAGGTGTCTCCAGGCTTGAATTCCCTAGTTTCCGCATTGATTGCGGTGGTCGAGAGGTACTCCCTAGGCTTTGAAGTGGAGTTGGTGCGTTTCAAGTCCTCCGCGGAAGTTTGTCCCTTGACATCAAGCGAAGAGATAAAGCAGAGAAGAAATAGTGTGCAGAACCAAGGTTTCATGCTACGAAAATTTATATCCGAGTGTCAAGACTACGGTTTGGGTCTGGTATCCGGCAAAACTAAGTGACCCCGTACCAGATTGTATCGAAAAATTCTGATTGAGGTGAT
>CAZZKQ010000057.1:0-11434 GCA_964654875.1 uncultured Verrucomicrobiota bacterium
CCACCCAGGAAACCAAGTTCAACATCCTCACCGAGCCAGACCAAAGTGCGACGACCGTCCTGCTTCCAGAAGGCTCCTGAACCAACAAGGCCCCCCGGAGCCAGGGCCCCACTCCGCACGGATAGGGCCGCGACCGAGGGGCGCTTCGCTTCGGCCCTTTCCGGCTCTACCACAGTCTCCGAAGGCCCAAGGCATCATGGGCCAGTGAGTGGTATTCCGAGGCCGGATGTACAACGTCCAAATCAAGACCTCTTTCACCACGGCGTCGATGACCTTCGCGGCTGGGCCGGATTGGTGTCGCTTCACCTAAGAGCTTTCGATTTGCTCTACAAAAAATGGGTGGCATCCGACCGACCACCTGAATCGTGGTCTCATTCTCGCAAGGTGCGGCCTCTTAGCGGAATCAATCACGATGCGAGCACGCCGAGCGGTCTTGGGCCGCAGGCCATAGTCCCAGTTTTGCTCACCCTCCCCCAACGCTCAGTACAAGGCACCAAGTGGGGACGTCCGATCCACACACGGCCCGATTCCCAAAAGCCCGCTAAATCTCATACTGACTAATCACTCACTGTCAGAACCTCATTGAAGAAACACTCGGTGGCCGAGTTTCAGCGAAACATTCGCTGGAAACCTATTTCCTAGTAGCCATCTCGACGCCTTTTTGGAAGCCGAGCCTATAGTAGTACTCGGCGACATCACTAACCGTCGCCGGGTGGGCGGGATAGGGGGGGTACTGGGGGAGTGTGTCCTGGCTTAATAGATTGGTATCCCGCAATTATTCCCCGCTTCCAAGCTTCTCCAGCATTCATGTTTCACCCGTTAAAGAGGTCACTCCTTCATAGGCAAACCTAATTTTAACATTCAAGAGTAATGACCGGATGTTGAGTGAATGTTTTGGTCCAGCCCTACTCGGCCTCCCCTGCCCCCTTTGTTTAGCGCCGCCAGCCATGGTAAAACCACAGGGATGGTTTCAAGAGGTTTGAAACCCGCTGTCTCCCGCGTTGGTGGGGACGCCCTGCAGGTGGGGTTCACCTGCTTTTTGCGACACATACCATGGCTACCAAGAACAACCCTCCCAAAGAGGTCCGCATGGGGTCCATCAAGGCCACCATCTGGAAAAACGACACCGAGGCGGGCGCCCGCCACAACGTCACCTTCAGCCGCCTGTACCGAGACGGGGCGAACTGGAAGTCCACCGAATCCTTCGGACGCGACGACCTGCTCCTCCTGGCCAAGGTCGCCGATGAAGCTCACTCCTGGATCTGCGCCCAACAGGCTCCGTCCCAGGACTCGGAAACCAAGGAGTCGCAAGCCACCGTCGACAGCGAGGCCCAAGGTTCCAAACGAAGGTAATTCAACAAGGCTCTGTGGGTCGTGCCTCAAAACGGACCCTCTTTTTCACCCTCCAGAGCCCGAAATGCCGCCGTCGGTCAATACCCCGCGGATTGAAGCCAAGCGTTCAGTGCCTCAGCCACGATGTCCTGCTGAGACCAGGGTTGGATTTTCCTGATTTTGCGCTCAGCCGACGCCTTCATAACCCGAAAAACCAAGTCCTCTGGAAGCCGGTAGCTGGTACCCACCAAACGACCGAGCGTCTCCACGGGACGGCTCACAGACCCCTTAGGCCGACCACGAGGTCTCCGCTGCAGGGGTGCAAACTCAACTGGTTCAACCTCACCCAGTGTTTCCACACTCGGCTCGGCAACCGACGGCATCGTTGCCGGGGGTGGAGGTTCGGGTGCCTCCGAAACGGCCGGAGCAGTTACCGACAGAGGTTTGGGTGTTCCCGCCTTGATGAGGGCAATCGCCTCCGGCGGCAGGTCCGCAGCCGACTGAAGGGCTGCAGTCATGGAACGACGTTCAGTCTTCATTCTTCAGTACCTCCTCGAAAAGGCTTTGAATCTCAGAAGCGGCATCTGAGGCACTCTTGGTCTTCATCCGCCACACCACACTCCCCTGCCCTGCTGCATCGGCATAGGCCTGACGCAATTTCAGAGGGGCTGCTGCTGGAATACCCAAAGTCTGGGCGGCCTCGAGCATTTCCTGGGAAAGCCGGTATGCGACTTGCACCTTGTTCGGAACCAAGACGGCCTTTGGGGGGCCTTGACGGATGGATTGAACCTGTTTCAGCACCCGGATGGCATCATTGGCTGCCCGGAGATCCAGAACGGAGGGTCCGCATGGAAGAAGGGTCAGGTCCGTGACGAAGAGCACGGCCCGGGTGACTTCGGAAAGCCCCGCCGGTCCATCCACGACGACATGGTCAAACTCAGACCGCAGCTTCGGTAACTGCTCGAGCACATCGTCCGGAGTCTGAAGCCGATAAAGCGCCACCGCCGGAGCAGCTTCCTTCAGCCAGAGGGACGAAGAGCCTTGGACATCGGAATCGACCAGGGCGACCTTGCTCCCCTTCTCCGCCAGCCAGACCGCCAAATGGACGGCGACCGTCGACTTTCCAACGCCCCCCTTCTGGTTTGCCACCGCTACAATCATGGAGGATTACATACTTGGTTGTTTTCTTGATGGCAAGATATTTTGATTTCAGGAAACCGTGGTTTCAGACTATCTTGCTATCCTGCAATCAAAGAAACCCATTTTGTTTTCTTGGTTTCC
The DNA here is from genome assembly GCA_964654875.1 of uncultured Verrucomicrobiota bacterium. GTDB lineage: Bacteria > Verrucomicrobiota > Verrucomicrobiia > Limisphaerales > UBA9464 > UBA9464. The sequence continues at coordinate 2,614 of CAZZKQ010000057.1, forward strand.
TGATTTCACGCCACCTTGTTTTCCTGTTTTCTTCATGATTACTTGTTTTCCAGAAACCCTGATTTCTTGGTTTTCCGAAATCTTGTTTTCATGAAATCGCACCCCCTCAACCTTTCTGTTTTCATGATTTCCTGATGTTTTGTTTTCCTGTTTTCTCGTTTTCTTAGTTTCTTCAAAGCTTCAAAGCACCCAGACCGAAGGCAGAGTTTGTTTCCTACAACCCCAGGAACTGGTTTGAATTCCTGATTTCATGTTTTCCTGTAATCCCAGATTATCCTGAACCAGTAGGGCAGGGGACGACTAACGAGTCACATTTTCAAACCGCGTTTGGTGATCCACGAGCCACATTTCGGAGTTGTGCCGCAAAACCGCCCCTGGAGCGGATGTGACTCCACCACTGAGGGTTCCGAAACCCATTCCAAGAGGACATCCACACCGAGAAAAGCCACCGAGATGACGAGTAACGAGTCACATTTTTGACACTGCCGCCCGCCCAACACTCCACGCTGGATTCATTTGCCGACTAACGAGCCATGTTTTCAAACAGTGTTACCAGACTAACGAGTCATATTTTTGACAGGGAACCGAGGAATAGAGTCCTCAATCAGGTCCTGGCCGCTCTCTTGGAGTGCGACGAGGCCACCGATTAACGAGTCACGTTTTCAAACAGCGTTTCTTGATGGATGAGCCACATTTTCATCCAACACAGAGAAATGCTCGGGAATCCATGGGAGTCACCAGGTCGACCACCCTCCGCCAGGACGGGGAGTCCGCTCTCAGGCGACCAAACTCCGTTCGGAGAAGGGGATGCATCGACTATTGAGCCATATTTTCAGCGATCGGAGACTTCGGAGGGGACACAGGGCCGGGTGAGGGATTGGATTTTTTCCTTGACCTACCGCAGGTCAGAATCATTCCGACCGTTGACAACATCCAAACCCCGTGACGTAATCGGCGCATACCGATGGCTGAACCACATTTTCATCGGGTCCCAGGTCCTGATTCTTGAACCACATTTTGACGGGAGACTACAGAAGCATGAGCCATATTTTACAGACCAACGGGCCATGTTTTGTGGGGCTACTCCAGACGTACGGGCCACATTTTGCAGAGTGATGAGTCACACCAACGATGAGCAAAGGCCTGAAAACAAAGGGGATTCTGGAGGACAACTATGAAACTTTGTTGTTCTAAAACCTGTAAACAACAACAGGGCAGGGGACTCTCGCAGTCCTCAGGAAGGGCTGATGTTGTTGTCCTCTGGTGGGTGGTGAGGGAATAGGAGAAACCATGGATCAGTTCGACGAGCGCCCCGAAATGCGAGCCATTCCAGCCCTGCCGGAGAAATTCTCCGAGGGCCGTGACGAACTCAATTTCGCTGAGTTTCCTCTCGGAACCATCGCAGAGCGCATCGATCCCACGGTCAAAACCCTCCACTTTGAAGACCGGATCTTCGACAAGTCCAAGAACGACTGGATCCCTCGAAAACTCACCATTACCGGGTCCGATGCTCACGGATTGCCGACGTCGACCGACGATGAAGTCCTCTTGGGACTCCTCCAGTTGACCAAGCTTCAGCAGTTCAAGGACCGCAAGGTGTTCTTCAGTCGGTACCAACTGATCAAGCTCCTCCGATGGCCCGTCAATGGTCAGAGCTACGACCGGATTGACCAAGCGCTCAACCGGTGGATTGGGGTGACGCTCTACTATCAGAATGCTTGGAGAGACCGCGAAACCAACCAGTGGGTGGATGAGAAGTTCCACATCCTCGAGCGGATCAAGATCTACTCGCAAGAGAACGAACGCAGTCGCCCCAAGCCAGACCCGGGGCAGGGGAGCTTCGAGTTCGCCAGTTCATTCTTCGTCTGGAATGACGCCGTCTACCGGAGCTTCACCAGTGGCAACATCAAGTCCCTGGACTACGACTTCGTTCTCGAACTCGAGAGTTCCATCAGTCGTCGACTCTACCGTTTCCTCGACAAGCGCTTCTATAAGGCACGGAACCTGTCCTTTGAACTGAAGAACCTAGCCTACGAGCACATCGGTCTCTCCCGGAATTCTCCAGTGGCCGACCTCAAGAGGAAGCTCCTGACTGCCATCGATGAGCTCGTGGCAAAGCAGTTCCTCAAGCCTCTCCCCAAGGAACAACGCTTCCGCAAAGAACGGGCCGGAGTCTGGCACGTACACTTCGAGAAGGCAGACCTCGCCCCTGTTGCCTTAACCAAGGCCGCTGCTGAGGCCAAGCCGTCACAGTCCATTCCTGAAACCGATCTAGGGGACACCACCGCCGTCATCCAGAAGCTTGTCGATGCGGGTGTCCGCTTGGAAACGGCGGTGGAATTGGCCGGAAAATATCCAGCGGACTACATCGAGAGCAAAATCCAACTCACCGAACACCTCACCAAAACCAAGAGCAAAAAGGTTTCCGACAATCCTCCAGGGTTCCTCATCACGGCCATCCGCACCGACATTCCGCTCCCGCGCAGCTTCATCACACCAGAACAGAAGCAGGCCAAGGAGGAGGCCCGGAAGAAACGGCAGCAGATCCTTCAACAGCAGGAGGCCAAGCGGAAGGAACGTGAGGCAGCGGCAGAGCGTGAGCGTCGGCGTACCATCGACCAGTTCTGGGCGGCTCTTCCGAAAGAGGACCGTAATGCTGCCGAGGCTGAAGCCCTTTCCCAGGCTGACCGGATGTATCGGGAACTTCTGTCCAAGGGCGGCAGCCTAGCCGACGCCGCCCGCCAAAACCTCTTGGATGACTATGCGCTGGAGCGCCTTTCTCAGGGATAACCAATGAATTCAGTCCGATGTCCTCGATGTTCCACCTCCTTTGAATTGTCGGATGCACTGACCCTGGAATTGCGCGACCGACTTCGCCTCGAACTCCAGGCCGACATCACCCAACGAGAGGCCCAACTGCATCAGCAGCAGGAAGAGGCTCGAAAACGAGAAGAGGAACTGTCCAAGGCCAAGCTGGATTTGGAGGCCGAAGTGGTTCGGCGCACTCAGACCAAAGTTCGAGACATCGAAGCCAAGGCCAAGGCCGATGCGGAGCAGGCACTGGAGGCCCGATTGAAAGACCTCTCTGAGGCGGTCAGCCAGAAGGACCAAAACCTTCGAGAATTCAGGGAGCTCGAACTTGGGCTGAGGAAAAGACAGAGGGAGCTTGAAGCCGCTGTCCTTGATGCGGACCTCAAGGTCCAGAGGACCTTGTCCGAAGAAAGGGCCAAGATCCGTGAAGATGCCGAGGCTCGGACCCAAGAATCTCACCGGCTGAAGGACCTCGAAAAAGACAAACTCATCCAAGACCTCAAATCCGCTCTCGATGACATGAAGCGAAAGGCGGACCAAGGTTCCATGGAGACTCAAGGGGAGGTTCTTGAATTGGATTTCGAGGAACGACTGCGTCGGATGTTTCACCTCGACGACATCCAGCCAGTGCCCAAGGGAATCAGGGGAGCCGATTTGGTTCAGATGGTCCGAAATCCCGTCGGGGCCGACTGCGGTTCCATCATCTGGGAAACCAAGAACACCAAGGCATGGAGTCCTGGATGGATTTCAAAGCTCAAGGACGACATGGCCGAGACCCGGGCCAGTCTCGCAATTCTTGTGACTGTTGCCTTGCCTGACGGCATAGCCCGTTTTGGGCAAGTCGATGGAGTTTGGGTCAGCGACCCCCTCTCGGCACTCCCGCTGGCCGCGGCCTTGCGGCAACAGCTCCTCCAACTGGAACGCGAACGACAGGCATCCACTGGCAAATCGGTCAAGATGGAGATGCTGTACGCCTACCTCGCCGGGAATGAGTTCAAGGGCAGGGTGGAGGGAATCGTAGAGGCGTTTACCAGCCTTCAAGACCAACTCCAACGAGAGCGACGGGCCATGGAGAAGAACTGGAAGGAGCGCGAGAAGCAGATTGAGAGGGTCATCAAGAACACAGTCGGTCTCTACGGCGACATGCAGGGCATCATCGGTGGACAGATTCCGACCATCGATGCCTTGGAACTTGAACCCAAGGCCTTGGTTGAAGCCCCCGCCAACGATGATGTCTAGAGAGTGATTTTGATTTCAAAAAAACAAGAAATCACAAACTTGGAGAAGGTGTGACCTTGCATGGTCCGACGCTTTTCCCAGCGTGGACATCTGTTTCGGACTGATTGCAACGACCAAGAAATCGGAATCTGAAACAAAATTACAAAAAACAATTTCTCACAGCGCTCTGATGGACCAAATTGGCTCTAGCCATTCGGCTGACATCATGTTTCTGGAATTTTCGGTCGCCAATTTTCGCTCCTTCAAAGACCGGGTCACCCTGTCGATGGAGGCGTCTTCAGACGATTGGTTGGAGGAGACCCATGTTGCGAGCGTCGGGGACCGGCGCCTCGCCCGTACGGTGGCTGTCTACGGAGCCAATGCGGGAGGGAAGTCGAACCTGTTGCTGGCCATGAGTACCTTCCGGGAGTTCCTCAAGAATTCCTCAAAGGATACGCAACTGGGTGATCGAATCCCTGTGATTCCCTTTCGGTTGCACACCGAAACCGAGCGAGCTCCGAGCCACTTCGAAGTTGTTTTCGTCATTGATGGTATCCGTTACCGCTACGGGTTCGAGGCAACAACCGAGGCTGTCACTTCGGAGTGGCTGTTCAGTCAGGGCGATTCCATCCGTGAAACCACCCTGTTTACCCGCGAGGGTAGCCAGATTGAGGTCGGAGATGCCTTTCGCGAGGGACGTTCGTTTGAGAAGTTTACCCGCCCGAACGCGCTCTTTCTCTCTGTTGTCGCCCAGTTCAATGGCGAGACCGCAGGGAAAATCATGGGTTGGATGCTGCGCTTCAACGGCATCTCGGGAATTTCCGACCAGGCGACCTTGGAATTCACGGTCAACCTGATGTCCAACTCCGAGTATGCGCCGCTTATATTGAACCTCATTCGTCAGGCCGATGTTGGAATCGAGTCTCTGAAGCGAATGGAAGTCAGTCCGGACCAATTTGCAGCCAGCCTTCCGAAGGGGATTCCCGATGGACTGAGGGAGTTGTTTCTCCAATCAGCCAGTCAGGGGGCATACTCCATCCGAACCCTCCACCGTCGATTCGACTCGACTGGCAATGCCACTGACACCGTGGAGTTCGACTTCCAGTCAGAGGAATCAGCAGGAACCCAGAAACTGGTCGCGATGGCGGGTCCCTTTCTTCACACCTTGCGTGAGGGTTCCGTGCTCTTTGTGGATGAACTTGAGGCGCGGTTGCACCCATTGCTCACCAAGGCCCTGGTGGGTCTTTTCAATAGCGCTGCCAATACCAAGAACGCCCAACTGATCTACGCGACCCACGATGAAGGGTTGCTGGAATCCAGGCGGACGCGGAGAGACCAAGTCTGGTTCGTGGAGAAGGACCCTTTCGGAGCCTCGCGACTCTATTGCCTCGATGAGTTCAAAGGCGTCCGGAAGGAAGCTAAATTCTCGAAGGAGTACCTGTTGGGACAGTTCGGGGGTGTTCCTCGCTTGGGGGATTTAGAGGAGGCCATCCATCATGGCCGGTAACAAACCTTGGCAGCGCGGTGCGGCTCGGCGACGTCAGGAGGTTCTTCCCCGACGTAGGGTTCTCATCGTCTGCGAGGATGAGAAAAGCTCCCGTTACTACTTCGAATCCTTTCCAGTCGACCGTCACCGGGCCGAGGTGGTTGCGGTTGGCACAGGACTAAATACGGACCGTCTCGTCGAACAAGCCATCGATCTGGTGTCCCGAGAATCCCAAAAGGGAACCCCTTATGGCGATGTGTGGTGTGTGTTCGACCGGGACAGTTTTCCCGAGTCGAACTATGCACGAGCATTTGACCTGGCACGAAACCATCGTTTCCACGTCGCTTGGTCGAATGAAGCGTTTGAATTGTGGTACCTACTCCACTTCAACTACCTCGACACGGGGATTCCAAGGCGCCAGTACGCTGAAAAGCTTGCTCCTCACTTCAGTTACGACAAAGCGGACAGGGGCATCTACCACCGATTAAAGAACTTCCAGCCTGCAGCCATCAGAAATGCGCGAAAGCTGGAGCGGCACTGGGCCTCTCTCGGTGCCCATCGCGCGGAGGTCAACAACCCGTCGACACAAGTCCATCGACTGGTCGAATTCTTGAACGAATTGGCCGACCTAGGGACCGCCTGACCCGTTTTGCTTCCTCTGGTCGCTCCCCAACTGCCCACAAAGGCACACGTCTTCGGAGTTCGTCCATAACCCTGCTTGAACCCAGCGGGGCAGGGGAGGGGGGTCTGGCTTCGCGGGATAAAACAAGGAGTGCCCATGAAGCTCAACGGTCCTCGAAAAAAGAGGCTCACCCTCAAACAACTCATCGCCAGCTTGGTCATCGACCCCGAAACCGGGGCCGTCATTTGGGCGGCCAATCGGCAGAAACCCCGTGGGACGTTTCCGAACCGGAAGGACCCCACCTGCCTCAACCAGCTCCTCAAGGACCTGACGTTTCCTCCGAAGCCGACCGAGTGAGGCCGGGTGGTCGGACTCGGACACGGGAGACGTGCAAACCAGCGAGCCACGGTCACCCTCTCCCCCACTGGTGGTGAACTCGCCCTCAGGGTCCGCTGCCCCGTTCCCGTCCTTGTAGAGGCGGGTCAGGGTGTTTTTCTGGGGCCTCCAAGCTCCGGCCTTTCCGGGGTCAAGGTAGACTGCTGAAGCAGGCTCCACCTTGACCCCCGGCCTTCCGCGTCGTTCCCAACCCCGAACCAATGGAACCTTCGACCGGACCCCTTTGGAGAGACCCAGATGGCGGCCTTGAACCGAGTCGGGAGCACGGGGTTGTAAGTGTCCCCGGTTGCCGTCCTGGCGGACGGCAACCGTTTCTCCTTTAAGAGGCACCACCCTCTCTCTCCGGGTGAAGAGAGGGAATGGTTCCTCTCAATGAAAAAGGAGAAACTACGATGAACACCAAAAACAAACCCGTGCACGATGTCCGACTCGGAGCCATCAAGGCCGCCATCTGGGCCAATTCGACTCCAAAGGGGACCCGGTACTCGGTGACCCTGACCCGCCTCTACAAGGACGGGGAGCAATGGAAGCGTTCGGAGAGCTTCGGTCGGGACGACCTCCCGTTCATCGAGAAGGTGGCCGACGAAGCCTTCCGCTGGATTTGCGCCAACGCGAAATCCGCGTCCGAGACAGCACCCGAGACCGAACCGGTCGAGGAGGCTGTTGTAGAGGTCAACGTCTAGGCCTTTTAGAAACCCCGACCCGGCTTCGGCCGGGTTGGGGACCCTTCCTGTGGAGCCGGTGGGACCGGCCAGAATGCTGGGTTACTCCTGAAGGGAGCCACCTGAGGCCGGACTTCGCCCGGCCGAATCCCACCCACCACCCCCGAACCTCAAAGGTGAGACGGCCAAGGCAAGGCCGCCCGTCCACGTCCCTCCAGCTCCCGGGCGTCAAGGTTCGCTCCGCTTTCCACCGTTGACCCCCTCCCGCTTCCAGGCCGCTCCCTCCCCGGCCTGGGGCCGTCTCGTAGTTCTTGGTTACACGGACTGGCCTCGGAGAGGCGAGGTGACTCCCCCAGGGGAGCAAATCACCGCCCCCTCTCCTTCCGGCAAGTCCGTTGGTTGGGGAGGAGGCTCTTACCAGAGGAGAAACCCATGACACTCAAACACGACCTTGGAACCTTCGAGGGATTCAACTTCCGGGACCAAGCCGCCTTGGACCGGAACCTGACCGCCGACGAGGTGCTCGACTGGGACCACGACGGGGCAGGGGAGGCCGAGTTCTGGCCGGCCGGGGACCATCCCGGCGTGGCTTCGGTCTTTGACTGGAAGAGCGCCGTGACGGGGTCCGAGCTGGAGACGCTCGATGACCTCCTCCGGCAACTGGGCCAGGATGACACAGAGACCTTCCTTCGCATCCGCTACGCGGTCCATGACCGGGGGCTGGACCTGGCGGCCCTGACGGCCGCCGAGGTCGAGGACGCCCCCCTCTACCTGTACCGGGGAACCAACTTCTGCGACCTGTACCGGGAGGCCGGCTACGACCTCTTCGAGGCGTACTACCCGGACCTCTACGCGCTGTGGGAGAAGACTCCCTGCGACGGGCTGCACTTTGACCCGGTCGCCTTCCTGGAGTCGCCCGGGTTCACCCTCTCCGAGGTGACCCTCTCCGGTGAGAAATGGCTCCTGGTCCACCCTGACTAGAAGGACTGCCTTCGGGGTCTTTCGGCGGTCGGTTCCACCGACTGCCGAGACCCCTCTTTCTTCCCTCGCTCCTCGCCCCATTCTTCCAACCCTCCAACCACCCTCTCGCCCTCCATTCTCCTCACTGGCCCTCTCCTCTTTTCGCTCGAACGCCACCGAGCCAAAGCCGTCCTTGGACGGCACAGCCTCAGCTTCGCCCACTTTTGTTCATCTTCTCATTTTCCTGAGTTTTCCGATGCAGCACTCCCAATTGGATTAATTGACACATCGCAGAGTGGTGATTCGATCGGCCCTTGGTAGTTCTGCGTAGGAGTAGTGCAAACGAGTTGTTCGAGCCAATAGCACGCCTTACAAGGGATAGCGTAAATCTACGCATATGCATAGATTTAGAACAGAATAGCAGTTGCTCGCAAAGAGGCGTGATCTGAGTATCGCTGGATTCCTCATGCCGCTTAGTGACCCACTTGCGATTAGTGCTAACCTAGATGAAATTGGGGGCTTTGGCTGAACAACCCGATCCTTTCCCGCCAAACACCGCCATGGAGCGACTGCATTAATTGAAAGCCAGACGGCTGCAGTAAACACAATGTTCGTTTTGCCTGAAGTATCCTATGTGACTGATTAGGGATGCTGAGGACCGAATCC
>CAZZKQ010000058.1:0-11416 GCA_964654875.1 uncultured Verrucomicrobiota bacterium
TTGCTCGGCCTTCTTCTTGCCCTTGGCGGCCTTGGCGTCCACGCCCTGGGAAATGTCTGGGGACTGCTGGGTGACGTAGCAGTTCACGAAGACCTTGTCGGCGTGGAAAACGTCGTCGTCGTTCACGTAGCCGATGTCGCGGATCGCCTTCCGGGCGATCGCCGCGTAGTCGAGCTTGGCCTTGGTCGTGATCTCGCCACCGACCACCACCACGTTGGACTTCGCATAGGTCTCACACGCAACACGGCTGTACTTGTCCTGGGCCAGACAGGCATCGAGGACCGCGTCCGAGATCGTGTCGCACACCTTGTCTGGATGTCCTTCACCAACAGATTCGGATGAGAAGATAAAACGTTTACTCATGTTTTGATGTGTTTTCGTTTGTTGTATTGACGTATCGGGATGATATGATGCGTTTTTTGAAAAAGGGGTCAATAGGTTTTTGCCGGCAGGGAGTCTAGGGTGAATGCCCTAGGACTGGATGGGGTTCCTCAGGGAGCCCCGGGCTCTCCCCGACGGATCCGGGTGTCCCGGGCGGCCCAGGCGGGATCGGGACCGGGGAAGTCGAGGTTGTACTGCAGGCCTCGGCTTTCCGGGCGTCGCAGGGCGCAGGCGACGATCAGTTCCGCCATGGTGGCGAGGTTGCGGAGCTCAAGGAGATCGGCTGTGACCCGGAAGTTCCAATAGAACTCCCGGATCTCCCCACTGAGGTTCCGCAGACGGGTCTCGGCGCGTCGCAGGCGCTTCGTGGTTCGGACGATCCCGACATAATCCCACATGGCCCGCCGGATCTCGTCCCAGTTGTGGGCGACCACCACGAGTTCATCGGGATCCGTGGCCGATCCGACCTGCCATTCCGGGATGAGGGCCCCCGGCTGGTGGACCGTGGAGGCAAGGGCCCGAGCCGCGGCCCTGTGGGAACAGACAAGCGCCTCGAGGAGGGAGTTGCTGGCGAGCCGATTGGCGCCATGGAGCCCGGTGCAGGCCACCTCACCAATGGCGAAGAGTCCCTCGATCTCCGTCTCGCCATCGACCGTGGCGACCACGCCTCCGCATTGGTAATGGGCGGCAGGCACCACCGGAATGGGCTGACGGGTGATGTCGATCCCGAGCTCCCGGCACCGCGAATGGATCGTCGGAAAGTGCCCGGTGATGAAGTCGGACTTCAGGTGGGTCAGATCCAGGAAGACACAGTCGGCCCCGGTCCTCTTCATCTCCGAGTCGATCGCCCGGGCCACGACATCCCGCGGCGCGAGTTCAGCCCGGGGGTCATAGCGGTCCATGAACCGGTTCCCGTCGGCCCCTCGCAACACCGCTCCCTCGCCCCGGACCGCCTCGGTGATCAGAAAATTGCGGACCTGCGGGTGGTAGAGGCAGGTGGGATGGAACTGGACGAACTCGAGATTCGCGACGGGCAACCCTGCCCGATAGGCCATGGCCACCCCGTCGCCGGTGGCGATGTCGGGATTGGTTGTGTAGAGGTACACCTTGCCGCTTCCGCCCGTGGCCAGCACGACAATCGGAGCAGCGAACACCTCCACCTGCTGGCGGACCCGGTCGAGGACATAGACTCCCAACACCCGGTTGGGACCCGTCAACCCCAGCTTGGCGGAGGTGATCAGGTCGACAGCTAGGTGGTCCTCAAAGAAGGTCACCGAAGGCTGCCCTCCAACAGCCCTGAGGAAAGTCCGCTCGAGTTCAGCACCGGTGGCGTCAGCCGCGTGGAGCACCCGCCGCTTGGAATGACCGCCCTCTCGGGTCAGATCCAATTCCCGTTGGCCCGGGGACTGCGGGATCTCCCGTTCGGAGAACCGGGCACCGAGCTCCAGGAGTTCCCGGATCCGTGCCGGCCCCTCCTCCACCACCGTCCGGACGACGTCCTCCCGACACAACCCCGCACCCGCCTCGAGCGTATCCCGGATGTGCAGGTCGAAGGAGTCCTCCGGGCTCGTGACGCTGGCAATGCCGCCCTGGGCCCAATTGGTGTTCGAATCCGCCCGGTTCTTCTTGGTCACCACGGCAACCCGACCGCGGCCAGCGACACGCAGGGCAAAGTTGAGGCCGGCAATGCCGCTTCCAAGGACGATGAAGTCAAAGTCTCGCCGGTGTGTCGCCATGGAGGTCTACGGTCCAGGTCAACGGCAGGCCGCAGGACCCCCCATCTCGGGGACCCCTCACGCTACCGGGTCCAGTCGAAGGCGCGCTTCCTCAACGCATAGAGGTAGCCCACGAACAGCACCCCCATGAAACTGACCATGCCCCCCAAGATCAGGCTGGCATTCTCCTTCAGCAGGTCCTTGTAGACCACCGCCCACGGGTACATGAAGACCACCTCGATGTCGAAGAGCACGAAGAGCAGCGCCACGAGATAGAACTTCACGGACAGGCGGGAGGTCCCTTCCCCCTGCGGGACCATGCCACACTCGTAGGGGATGTCTTTGGTGCGGGTCCGACGCCCCCGCTTGCCGAGGAGCACGGAGACCACCAGGGTGCCAAAGGCAAATCCCATGGCCACCAGGAGCAGCAGGAGGACCGGGAGGTATTGGGCGAGTTGCGAATCCATCCGGGCCGAGTCTAGACGGGACCGTCCGGGAGACAAGGTCCGGATTCATTTCGGGGACCCGACGCGCTGGTCCGGTTCCAGCCACGGAGGGCCTGTCCCGTTCGCCCCATCCATGGCAACCTCACCCCGTGCTCATCATCAAGACACCCGCTGCCATGCAGCGACGGGCCAGGTCATGGCACCGGAACGGCCTGCGGATCGCCTTCGTGCCGACCATGGGATACCTGCACGAGGGGCACATCAGCCTGGTCCATGAGGCACGGAAACGGTCAGGGCCCGGGGGCATCGTCGTCGTCAGCATCTATGTGAACCCCACCCAGTTCGCTCCCACGGAGGACCTGTCCCTCTATCCGAGGGACCTTCCCAGGGACCTGTCCCTCTGCCGGCAGGCGGGCGTCGATGCCGTGTTCCTGCCCTCGGATGCTTCCATGTATCCCGGAAAGGAGACCGGCCGCTTCTCCACCTATGTCGTCGAAGAACGCCTGTCCCAGGGGATGGAGGGGGCCTCCCGGCCGACCCATTTCCGGGGCGTGACAACGATCGTCGCCAAGCTGTTCCTGTGCGTCCAACCCGACTGCGCCGTGTTCGGAGCCAAGGATTGGCAGCAGGCCCAGGTGGTCCGGCGCATGGTCCAGGACCTCAACTTCCCCATCCGGGTGGTGGTGGCCCCCACCCGACGTGACGTCGATGGAGTGGCCCAGAGTTCCCGGAACAAGTACCTGTCCCCCGAAGAGCGCTCCCAGGCGGTGGCCCTCGTCCGGAGCCTCGACCTCTGCCGAAAGGCAGTCCGCCACGGCGCAGTGGCGGCCCATCTCCTCAAGACCCGGGTCCGGAAGGAGGTGTCCCAATACCCTTCGGCCAGGCTCGACTACGTCGAGTTCTTCGACCCCGAGTCCCTGGAACCGATCCGGACCGTACGACGCGGGAGCCACATGGCACTGGCGGTCCGGGTGGGCACCACTCGACTCATCGACAACGGGCGGCTTTGATGCCCTTCCAGCGGCCACCTTCCATGCCCGAGTTTGTTCCACCTCCCCGGGTCAATGTCCTCGGCGTCGGCATCTCCGCGCTCAACCTCGACTCTGCCGTGGAGACCCTCGCGCAGGCCCGGGCCGCGGGCCGCCGCGGCTTCGTCACCATCACCGGCGCCCACGGGGTGATCGAGTCGCAGGACGACCCCTCGTTGCGGCACATCCACAACACCTCGCTCCTGTCGACTCCGGACGGCATGCCCATGGTCTGGATGGGACGGCTTCAGGGATACCGGACCATGGGGCGGGTCTACGGGCCCGATCTGATGGAACGGATGATGGCGTGGTCCCAGGAAAGCGGGGCGACCCACTACTTCCTGGGGGGCAACACCGGCGTGGCACAGGACCTCAAACTGTGTCTGGAACAGCGCTTCCCGGGCATCCGGATTGTGGGGACGCACACGCCGCCGTTCCGTCCCCTGCAGGCCTCCGAGATCGAGACGCTGGCAGCGGAACTCCGCCAGAAGGATCCGGACTTCGTCTGGATCGGCCTGAGCACCCCGAAGCAGGAACGATTCATGGCCGCGCACCTCGAACCCCTGGGAGCCCGGATCATGCTCGGGGTCGGCGCCGCCTTCGACTTCCACACCGGACGGGTGACGCAGGCTCCGCGATGGATCCAGCGCTCGGGTCTCGAGTGGCTTTTCCGTCTCACCAAGGATTTCAGGCGGCTCTGGCCGCGGTATTCCAGGGTCGTGCCGCGGTTCCTGTGCCTTGCAACCCTCCAGCTGGCGGGACTGCGGAGATTCCCGATTGAGGTTTCTGGACGGACCGGGGATCCAGCGATCAACCCAGCAGGCTCCAACGGATGACCTGCACGGGCGTGCCCTCCGGCCAGTGGAGGCCTGCCGGCTGATCGACGAGTCCGTTGGACTCGGCAAGGGACTGGACATGGTGGGAGGCTTGGGTTCCAGCCAGACGCACCTTCCCATCCCGGTCCATGATCACCCGGAAGAACTGGCGTCGGTCCCCGGGGGTGTGCAACGGCTCGGCCAGGACGCCCTGGACCGTCGGGAGGGACACCTCTTCGACACCGGAGAACCGCCGGAGGACCGGCACGACCAGCAGGAGGGCTGTCACCCAGGCGGAGGCTGGATTGCCAGGCAGCCCGGCAATGAGGCACCTACCGGACCGGGCCCAGAAGAACGGCTTGCCCGGCTTAATGTCGATTGGGCCTTCATGGACCGAGGCCCCGATCCGTCGCAGGGCCGGGCGGACCAGATCCGGCTCGCCGACCGAAGCCCCACCGGTGGTGACCAGCAGATCCACCGATGGGAGGGCTTCCCGGAGCGCTGCATCCAGCCGGTCCGGATCATCCGGGACACGTGGCAGCAGCCAAACCTCGGCACCGAGGGGGGTCAGAAGACCCTCCAGCATTGGTGAATTTCCATCGACAACCTGCCCGGGCCCCGGAGGACGGCCGATCTCCACCAATTCACTGCCCGTCGGCAGGATTCCGACCCTGGGCCGCTGGAACACCCTGACGGATTGGATGCCGGCGGCGGCGAGCAATGCCAGACACCCTGGACCGATGCGGTGACCCACCCCCAGGAGACTCTGGCCTTCGGCAAAATCCTCACCACGGAACCGGACGAACTGCCACGGCCGCACCGGATGCAGAAGTTGGACCCCAGTGTCGTCCGCCGGGGATGACTCGACCTCCTCCACCGGAGCCACGGCATCCGCCCCGTCCGGCAATGGGGCACCCGTGGCCACCACGACGGCTTGGCCCGATGCCAGAGATCCGGCGAAGGGTCGACCGGGGAAACCCCGCCCCACCACCCGAAGCCTGGCTCCTGGCCTCATCGCATCCACGGCCCTGACCGCAACGCCGTCGAGAGCCACCGAATCCTGCATGGGGTTCGAAGCCCGCGCGACCGGCGCAGACGCGAGAAACCGGCCAAGACCCTGCGTCAGCGGCACCTCCTCATCAGGAAGCCTGCATACCGAATCGAGAAGCCGATCCCGGATGTCCTCCAACGATCTCAGACTGGGGGGCTCCTGCGATGCTGGGGGGGGCTGGTTCACGATCGACAGGCGCTGGGAATCCGGACCACCGGATCGGGTACTCCAAAACCGCCCTCAAACCAAGCCACCAAGCCTGCCTGAAACCAGGCATCCCATCACAGGGCGGGATCGCGGGACGTCATCTCCGAATCGTCACGCTTGGTGGAATCGGTATCGACGTCGTGATCCCGAAGCCGTGAACGCCAAACAATGAAAAAACCGATCGCCATCACCAGGAAGAGGATGCTGAGGAAGATCTGGGATCCGAGGTCCATGAGGGAGAGGGCGATGGCAAGGATGCCCGTCACGATCGCGACGCTGTAGAGGATCCACGCGGCCTGCCGATGGTCATAGCCCATGGCGAGAAGGTGATGGTGCACATGTCCCTTGTCGGCCTGGAAGATCGAGACATTCCGTCTCCAGCGGTTGTACATCACCTGGGTGGTGTCGAAGAGCGGGAGGGCGAAAAGGAGGAGCGGAACCGTGAGGACGGAACTGGCACCCCTGGAGCCCTCCTCGCCATTGAACAGGGAGATGATCGAGATACAGGACAGGATCATCCCGATGGTGAGTGACCCCGAATCCCCGAGGAAGATCCGTGCGGGGGAATGGTTGTGGGGAAGGAATCCGAGGCAGGCGCCGGCCAACGCGAGATTGAGGAGCGAGACGAGGACGTTCTGCGAGAAGATGTTGATGACGGCGAGGGACAACGCCATGCACGCAGTGACCCCGGCGACGAGGCCATCGATGCCATCGAGCAGATTGACCGCATTTGTGACGCCGACGATCCACAGGACCGTGATCGGCAGCCCAAGATAGTGGAGGTCGATCGGGCCGAGGAAGGGCAGCAGCATGGCGTCGATCCGGAATCCGCCCATCCAGAGACCCGAGGCGATCACGATCTGCGCGAGGAACTTCTTGGAGGCGTTGGCGCCCCGGATGTCGTCATAGATGCCCAGAAGGAGGGTGGCGAGGGACCCCAGGAACAGTGGCACCATCAACTGGGCAAACCGGCGGAATTCCGTGGCGATGGAGTTCTGCAGGAACGGCACGGCCAGCAGGGACAGCAGGAAGGCCAGATAGACCGCCAAACCGCCAAGACGAGGCATGACACCCCGGTGGACCTTCCGTTCATTCGGGATGTCGATCGCACCCACACGGAAGGCGAGCCATCCGGCGAGCGGCGTCAGCCAGAACGCCGTGACCGCCGAGACCACCAGGATTCCGAGATAGGTGTTGTACCTCATGCGAAGGCCGGTCCGGGTTTCTGGGTCAGTGACCTGAAAAGATCCATGAAACCCCGGATCATCACAGGGCTTGAGAATTCCGAGAAGGCACGCGAACGACCCACCTCGCCCAGCCGTCGCGCCAATTCGGGCGTGGACAGGAGACGATTCAGCGCGGCCGCGAGGGCGGCATGATCCCCGATGGGGACCACGAGTCCGTTGACCCCGTCCGAGCAGACGTAGGTGACCCCGGAACGGACATCACTGGCGACCAGCGGCTTGCCGCAGGCCATCGCCTCCACCTGGACCAGTCCGAACCCCTCGGCCGCAGTGGTGGAGGGAAACACAAAGATGTCGCAGGCCTTGAAATACAGGGGAAGGTCGGCATCGCTCACGTCGACGAAGAAACGGACCCGGTCCGCCACCCCGACCTCGGCGGCCAGCCTCCTGAGATCTGGCTCCAAGGGTCCCGACCCCACCAGCCAGAGTTCGGCCCCCGCCACATCGCGCAGAGCCTCGATGGCATGACGCTGCCCCTTGTACCCCACAAGCCGGCCCACGTTCAGGAGGATCGACCTCCCGCCCGCCAGCGTTCTCAGTTCTGCAACCCTGCCCATCTGCGCCTCGGAAAGCTGGAATCGTTCCAAGTCCAGGCCGAACGGGATGACGACCACTTTTTTGCGGAACTCCGGGAGCCAATCGGAGAACTCAAGATGGTTGGGCGTGGCCACCACGACACGATCGACCCGGCGCAGGAGGGCCCGCTGCATCGGAGAGTACAGGCGGATCATGTATTTCTGCCGGACACAGATGTCGCTGTGCCAACTCAGCACGATGGGTGTCGAACGGGGTGCAAGGAGGCAGGCCAGGTCCGACAGCGGATTGGGGAAATGGGCATGGATGACCTCCGCAGGCCACCGTCTCGAGGCCCAGAGGTATTCCGGTGCCAGCGAGGTCCTGAAGAACTCACCATAGGTGCGGACCCGATGGACCCGGACACCTCGTTGAACGGAGGAGCCCGAGTCGAGGACGGATCCCTCGAAGGTCGGACCCCGTCCCACGACACAGTCGACCTCGGCACCCTGCTCCACGAAACCCTCCGAGAACTGACGCAGCAGCGTCTCGATCCCTCCCCTCTCGGGGGGATAGAACTTTCCAAGTTCGAGGATTCTCATGCCTCCCTCCCGTGCCCAGGCCCCGGAAACGGGGAAGCCGCTCCACCACGGATCGTTGGCGTCGACATCCTCGATCCAGACCGGCACCGCCCAGGAATGGGGGTGAAGGCCCAGGAACCCTCGCGGCGGTGGGCCGGAAGGCTGGAACATGGAAAGACGAAAACCATCGCTGCCACCGAAAAGCGGCAACACCAAGGGTGCCCAGCCATCCCACCCCATCCCTAGTGGCAGATCCTCCAGTCCCAGATCTCGGGCCGCCCTAGGGTCCTAGGAATTCCCACTAGACTCTTCCGTCCTGTCGGACACCCCCGTCTGGTAGGGGTTCCCATTTGCGGTGCGTCGTCGGCACCAGAAGGGCGGGGACATGACCTGGATCCATGGACGAGAAAGGGGTGCGGATCATCCACACCCCTTGGATCTGCTGGAACTGGGATCCAGAAACTACTTGGCGTCTGCCTTCTTGGGGTCCGCATCCGCAGCCTTGGGGGCGGTGTCCGGGGGCGCGTTCGCATTGAGCTGCTTGAGGACACCCTCGGTGATGTCGGCCTCGGTACCTGCGAGCGTGCTGTACATGATGACCGGGGTCTGGTTGATGGTGGTGGCTGCCAGATCGAACACGAGGGCATAGCCACCCGCCTTCGCCTTCTCGTCGACGATGCCCCGGATGTCCTTGAGGACGCTCTCGCGCATCCGGCCCTGCTGCTCGCCAAGGGCCTGTCGCATGTTCTGTTCGAACGTGCGGATGCCGTTCTCCTGCTCACGGATGTCCTGGAGCTTCTTCTCGAGATCCTTCTTGCGGCGATCGCGCTCCTCATCGGAGACAGCCGGATCGTTGAGGCCTTCGCTCGCCTTCTTGAGGTCCTCATTCGCCTTCTTGTAGTCCTCGATCAACCCGTTCCTGGCTTTCTCGAAGTCGGCCGCGCGTTCCTTCAGCTGGCCGTCGGCCTGCTTGGTGCGCCAGTAGCCGTCGAAGACCTTCTTCAGGTCGACCACTGCGATCTTGGTCTGTGCCTGCACTGTGGAGGCCAACGCGAGGCTGGCCAGCAGGAGGAGGTGGGTGATCAGGGATTTCATTGAGGATGTGTTCACAATCAGCTCTTGGGTTCTTAGAAATCGCGGGTGTAGCCAACACCGAACTGGAACTGGCCACTGCTCCGGTTGTACTGGTCGGAGACGATCGGAATGCCGTAATCCAGCCGAAGCGGACCGATGGGCAGGTTCAACCGAAGCCCGACACCCCAGTTGGAATTGTAGAGCCCGGTCGTGGTCCCGTTCAAATATCGTTCGGGTTCAAAACTATAGGCGTCGGGGTAGACCATGCCGATGTCGAAGAAGGCGGCGAATCGCACACGGGGGATGACCGGAACGCTGTACTCGGTCGAGCCATACCAGAAGGTGCCACCGCCGTACGGTTCAGCGGTGAGATCCTGCTTCGGACCGACCTCACGGAAACGGAACCCGCGCAACGAGTACATGCCACCCAGATAGTACCGGTTGAAGATCGGCGTGACCCCTTCCCTGCCACGGTCCCCGGATCCATAGGCGTTCACCACGCCGACATTGCCGACCACCTCGAGGATGTGCTGCTTCAGGGCCTCATAGATGTCGCTGGCGGGGGAGAAGAAGTTGGCCGGGGACCAGTACTGTGCCGCCTTCATCTCCAACTGATAGAAGCTGGCCTGTCCACCCAGGGGACCACCCGCCAACATGGGCTCGAACTGCACCAGATGCCCCTTCGTGGGCAGCATGAGGTTGTTCCGGGTATCATGGGACAGCGTCCAGTTGAGGCTTGAAACGAGGGTCTTGCCCGCCTGCTGGAGGAAGATCGGAGCCTGGCCGGCGATGGTGTTTGTGCCGACGATCGAGACCTGGCCATTGTTCGTCGCGTACTGGGTCTGCTGGCCCGCCGTCGCGAGCGCATTCATGTACCCATTGTTCAGGATGATGTTGACGTCCTGGAGCGTGTACGTGGTGTTGAGCGAGAAATTGTAGGGCAGTGCCTTGGTCAGCCCCACGCTGCCGCCGAGGACCGTCTGGGTGTAGTAGCTGGAGAGGTACGCGAGGTTCCGGTAGTAGAGCTCCGTGTCGAGGCGGAGCCGACGACCGAGGAACCAGGGCTCGGTGAACCCGAGGATGTAGTCCTGCCGGGCCGTGCCCACCTGGGCCCGTGCTCGGGCCTTCTGGCCGCCACCCGTGAAGGTCGGGGGATTGAAGAGGTCGAAGTTGCCCTGCGTGACCTCGACGTAGCCCACCAGCTGGTCGACCGAGCTGTAGCCCGCACCGAATGCGACATTGCCGGTGTTCTTCTCCTCCACCGTCACCACCAGGTTGCGTTCCCCGGGCGCGTCGGTGAACGCATCCTTCGCATCCACCTTCTCGAAGTAGTTCATCTGCTCGAGGCGGCTCTTGCTGATCTTGACCCGCACCATGTCGAACGTCTCGCCGGGCGACACCGCCAGCTCCCGGCGGATCACCTTGTCCTTGGTCTTGGTGTTGCCGCGGATCTCGATCTTCTTGATGAAGGACCGGTCCCCCTCCTGGATCATGTACTTGAGATCGATCGTCTGGGTGTCGACGTTCGGGATCTTCTGGGCCGTGACCTTGGCGTCGATGTGCCCCTGGGCCCCATAGAAGTTCTCATAGCCCTCGAGATCCTTCTCCAGGTCACCCGGACGGAAGATCGCCCCGGGAGCCAGTCGAGGCCGGGTCATCACACCGGTGGAATCGCGCATGTTCGACACGATCTCCGCCTGGGTGAACTTCTTGTTGCCCTCGAAGGTGACCGCCCCCACTCGGAACTGGGTCCCCTCGGAAACCGTGAACTCGATCTCCATCCGGTTGGTCCTTGGATACTCCAGCTCGATCTGCTGGATCTCGAAATCCACGTAGCCATTCTCGGCGTAGAAGGTCCGGAGCTTCTCCTTGTCCTCCTCGAACTGGTCCTCCTTGAACTTGCCCGCGCCGGTGATCCAGCCCAGCCAGTTCCGGCGGCGGGTCTTGATGACCTTCCGGAGCTTCTTGGACGCGAACGCCTTGTTGCCCTCGAAGTCCACCGACTCGATGCGGACCCTCGGCGCCTCCTTGATCTCGAACGTCACGGTGCCGCGGCCCAGCTGCTCGTTGATGCTGGGCATCGGCGTGACCGTGGTGTTCTGCATGCCCGCCTTCTCGTAGGCCTTGCGGATCTCCTGTGCATCGGCGAACAGCTTCCGCTCATCCAGAGGCTGCCCCACCTTGGAGGTCGTCTTGCGTCGCAGACGGGAGAGGCTGAAGCGCTTGTTCCCGGTGTATCGGATCTCGGTCAGGATCGGCTTGCTCTGGACGAGGTAGACCAGGATGACCCGGCCACCGTCGGCACGCTGCTGGGAGACCCGGATGTTGTAGAAATACCCCGTGGAGAAGAGTGTCGTGACG
>CAZZKQ010000059.1:0-11298 GCA_964654875.1 uncultured Verrucomicrobiota bacterium
CGGCAAAACCACCCCGTCGACCGCCCGATTCGAGCTCACCGGGGGCCGGATCGCCGAGGGGGACGTGCTCCACATCCGCGAGGAGGAGGGAGAGGTCGTGTTCGTGGGGGGACGACTCCGCCAGCCCGAAGCGGGAACCTTCTTCTTCCGGAAACAGGGCCTCACCACCGCCGCGGGATCGCACGTCGGAGTGATCCAGCTGCCCGGTAGCCACCAGGCGTTCCGACTGGAACCCGCCCACGACGGTTCCGTCGAACTCGTCGCCCGGAGCCTCGACGAAGTGGTCTGCGTCTCCTACCGGAAGTCGGGAGAGACCGCAGCCGCCCAGAGGTCCGAGGACGCCCTCATCGAAGAGGCAGCGCCGATCGACATGAACCAGCATCCGTCCGTGCCGATTCCTGAGTACCAGAACGGTGTTCCCATGTACCAGAGCCTGCCCGGTGCCAAGGGCGTGCTCTACATGGACTTCGACGGGGAGACGACCACCGAGTGGAACGGCCAGCTGATCGTCGCCAAGAAACCCAGCTTCACCACGACCCAGATCCGCGACACATGGCGGATCGTGGCCGCAGACTTCCTCCCCTTCACGATCAACGTCACGACGGATCTCCAGGTCTTCCAGAAGGCCGCCCAGAACAGCCGGATCCGGGTGATCGTGACCCCCACGGATGACGCCCAACCCGGAGCGGGCGGCGTCTCCTTCGTCGGCGCCTGGAACTGGACCGGCGACACCCCGAGCTGGGCGTTCAACCTGGGGTCCTCCAAGGACACTGCCGAGACCATCACCCACGAGGTCGGCCATGCCCTTGGACTCCGGCACGACAACCGCCAGCCGCCCAATGGGGCCTATGAGGAGTACTACATGGGCCACGGATCCGGTGAGACCAGCTGGGCCCCCATCATGGGCGCCGGGGTGAGCAAGTCGGTCATCCAGTGGTCGAAGGGCGAGTACGCGAACGCGGTCAACAAGGAGGATGACCTCGCCATCATCACCACCCAGAACAATTCGGTGGCGTACCGGATCGACGACTTCGGCAGCACCTGGGGATCCGCCGCACAGTTGGAGATCTTCCCCGGAGGCGCGGTGACGAACAGGGGCCTCATCGAACGCAACACGGATGCCGACGTCTTCCGGTTCACCACCTCGGGGGGGCGGATCGACCTCCAGGCCGCACCGGCCGTGACCGGAGCCAACCTGGCCATCCAGATGGAACTCCTCGATCCGTCCGAGCAGGTCCTGCTGCGGAGCAGTCCCACCTCGACCCTCAAGGCCAACTTCGCCACGAACGTGCCTCCCGGGGACTACGCCATCCGGATCCGCGGTGCCGGACGCGGACCCAACGCCACGATCGGGTTCACCGCCTACGGCAGCCTCGGCTACTACAGCCTCACCGGGATCGCCGGTGGGGCCGTGGAGCCCCTGAGGTTCCGCATCCCGGAGAACCCGACCAACAACACCGTCGTCGGATCCCTCGAAATCCTCGCTGCCGGACCCGCCAACCGCCGGTTCATCGCCACCCGCGGCAACGGGGTCGGTGCCTTCGCGGTATCCCTCGCCGGCGAGCTCACGGTCGCCGATGCCTCCCCAATGGACTTCGAGGCCCGGGAGTGGATGGAACTCTTCGTGAACATCGAGTACCCGGACGATCCGTCGCTCAACCAGTCGGACCTTCGTGTCGTCGTCCAGTTCACCAATGTCAATGAGCCGTCCGTCGTGACCACCCCCCCGATCCGGGTGTTCGATCGTACCCGCAGCGGCACGGTGCTCGGTCAGGTGAGCGCCACAGATCCCGACCTGTTCTCGGCTCTGACCTTCGCCATCGGGAGCGGGAACGAGGAGGGATACTTCGCCATCACTGGAACCGGGGAACTCCGGCTGGCCAAGGATCTGGACTCGGGCCCCAAGACCTTCGTCCTGGGCCTCGATGTCGCCGACCGGGCCGATGCCACCGCGACCACGGCGTCCGAGATCCGGGTCGAGGTCCTCGAGACGCCGAACGGACTGGCCCCGGGTGGGGTGACCTATGCGGTGTACTCCGGGATCACCGGGAACACCGTGGCGGCGTTGACGGGCGACCCGAGCTACCCGAACTCCCCCAGCAAGGTCTCCCAGCTCACCGTGTCGGAGATCACACCCAACTTCGACACCAACTTCGGGTCCGTCCTCCAAGGCTATTTCCTCGCACCCGTCACCGGCAGCTACACGTTCGCCGTCTCGGGCGACGACGCGACCGACCTGCGCCTCGGGACCAGCCAGGACCCGTCCACGGTGCGCCGCATTGCCTACGCGCCCAAGGCATCGGACCCAAAGGACTGGACCCAGTACGTCTCCCAGAAATCCTCCACGATCTCCCTCGTGGGGGGGCGCGCCTATTACATGGAAGCCCGGTTGAAGGCAGCCGATGGGATCAGCCACCTCGCGGTCGCATGGCAATGCGCCGCCGCCGGCGCCTCCACGCTGCAGGTCATCCCGGGACGCTTCCTCGCACCCTACACCGGAGCCTTCGTCCCAAGGCTTGCCACCACCGACGTCCGACTCCGCCACGGCACGTTTCCCCACGCTCGGTTCGCAAAGCTCGAGGCCTCCAGCGCCACGGGCGGGACCCAGTTCCAGTTCGAACTGGTCTCTTCCTCCGCCGAGGGACTGGTCTCGGTGGAGAAGTCGACGGGATGGCTGCGCCTTGCCGATGCGGCGATGCTCGAGAGTTCCAGCGAAACGGAAGTCAGCCTCGAGATCCGGGTATCGGACTCCACGGGCGGCGCTTCAACCGGCTCGGTCGTCTGTCGGATCCTGGGTGCCGAGGAGATCGGAACTCCGATCGCACACGCCGAGATCTTCCAGAGCATCGGCACGGGCACCTCGGTCGCCAACCTGACCGGCAATGCCAAGTTCCCCGGCCGACCCGACCTTCTCCTCCCCCTGGAGGACCTGGCCATCGGACCCAACATCGGGCAGAGCTATGGCACACGGATCCGGGCCCTGCTCTCCCCACCCGCGTCGGGCAGCTACACGTTCTATATCGCCTCGGACGACAGCAGTGAACTCTGGCTGAGCACGAGCTCCAACCCGTCGAGCGCCAAGGTGATCGCGAAGGTCAGCGGCGCCGTCGCAGCAGAAAACTGGACCGCGCAGGCCGGACAGAAATCCGCCAGCGTGAACCTCCTCGCCTCCCGTCAGTACTACCTCGAGGTCCTCCACAAGGAGGGTGCCGGCAATGATCATCTCGAGGTCGCCTGGACCAACCCCAACACCTCGACCCCCATCGTGATCCCGGGCTCCGCACTGAGGCCGGTGGCGCTGGGAACCGCCCCAGTCCTCATCCGGGCCGAGGGCTCCGTGGAGCGGAGCGCCGTGGAGTCGACCCCCGTCGTCGACGTCAACGCCACCGACAGCCCTCTCGACGTCCTCGCGTGGCGCATTCGGGGCGGGAACGACGAGGGGATCTTTCGCATCGACGTCGACACGGGAGCCATCGCCGTGGCTAAACCCGAAGCCCTTAAGGCCTCCGCTCTGAATTCCTGGAATCTCGAGGTCGAGGTCCAGGACTCCGGCTATGGCGACCTCTATCCCCGCCTGACCGCCACGACCACCGTCCCCATCACCGTGAAGTCCGCCCTGTCCCCATTCGCCGAATGGGCCCTGGCCGCCGGCATTCCTGGTGAAGGCCCGGACGGGGATTCCGACAACGACCAGGCCAGCAACCAGATCGAATTTGCCTTCGGTGGTGACCCCCGGAAGGCCGATGCGGCACTCCTCCTCCCAAGGGTATCCACCACCACCGTCGGCGGCACCCCGCGGATCCAGCTGCGCCATTTCCGACGCCTTGACGCCACCTCAATCGGCATGGCCTACCAGCCACTGACCCTGACCCGGCTCGCCACGGAGGACTGGGCCCCGGCGGAGATCCTGTCGACCACGACCCGAACCGGGGAGGGCGTCCCCGCCGGGTACGAGGAGGTCACCTACGAGATGGCAGATGATGCCGAGACCCGCCTCTTCCGGATCGCCGTGTCGATGCCGTGAACGCGAGGGGGAGCGCCGTCGGTGTCGGCGAAAACCGAACGCTGACCTGCCCCCCCCGTTCGTCCTACACTGCGGGGACATGACCGATCACAAGCCCCTCGGAGCCCCATTCCCCACCCCGCGGGAACGGGGGCCTGTGTGGCTCACCGGGACTGGGGTCATTGTCCAGGGGGAATCGCAGGTCGATTCCCTATGGACCCGGGTCCGGGACGACGTTCGGGTGCCTGAAGGCCTGCTGGAACGGAAGGAACTGGAGAAGCTCGCCGACCTCGACTCCGGGGATGCCCGGATCCTGGGGCACCACCAACAGCTTGCCCTCGCAGCCACAGAGATCGCCTGGCGACAGGCGGGTTTGGATTCCGCAAGGAATCGCCTGCGGGGGCAGTCGGCCAAGATCCGTCGTCCCCGGTTTGGCTGCCTCAGCGGGACCTCCACCGGGGAGCTGGCCTGTCTGTTGGAGGAGATCGACCAACGTCCCCTGCCCTACTCGATCGGACGTTGGCGGGGAAACTCGATCGGAGCCGGTGTCTCGATCCGGTTTGGCCTCGGCGGCGGCGACTACTCCCTGAATGCGGCCTCGGCGACCGGGGCCCAGGCGCTGCAGCTCGCTGGGAGCCTGATCGCCGCCGGGGTGCTCGACGCGGCCGTGGTGGTGGCGGCAGACCCGCTTCCGCCCCCGGCCCTGCGTGAGGCCATGTCCACCAATGGCAGCGTGTCCGAACGCCGCACCGGAGGCCCCCTCCAACCCGGACGTGATGGCATGACACCCGTCGAGGGAGCGGCGTGCGTCGTCCTCGAATCCGCCACCCACGGGATCGGACGGGGTGCGACACCCCTCGCCACCTGGCTCGGCGGGGACCAGGCCAGCGAGGCCTACCATCTCCTGGCGCCCGAACCGTCAGGCCAGACCCTCGAGGAGCTGATCCGGCTCAGCCTCACACGCCTCGGGAACCGACCCGTCGACTGGATCTCCCTCCACGCCACCGGCACACGGGCGTTCGATGTCGTCGAGGTCGATGTCCTCCATCGCTGTTTCCCCAGCCGCATGCCCTGGCTCTCCGCCTTCAAGCGGATCACCGGTCACGCCCTCGGTGCCTCGGGTCTGGTCGAGACCGTCCTGCTGGTCGAGGGCCTCCGCCACGGAGAGCTTCCTCCATGGCCCCAGCCCACCGACCCCAGTCTGAAGCTGTCCCCCAAGGACCGACCCGATCGCCCGCCCCAGACCGCGCTGCAGATCAGCCAGGGGATGGGGGGTGTCGTGGTGGTGAACGCCCTCGGGAAATCCCCGTAGAGCGGATCCGGTTCCGGTCGGATTGCAGCTGGCGGCCCTCCGTCATTCTCCATGACCCTCCCTCCCATGAGAGGGGATCCTCGCCGTGCCATGGAGAGCTCGTCGACATGGACCGCACACGTCTCGACGGCCCTCCTCGTCTCCTGTGCCCTGTCCCTGACGGCCTGGTCCAAACCCAGGATTCCGGGTCTGGCATCAGCGACTCTCGAACCAGGTCTCCGGGGCGAGATCCTGGTCGAGGAATTGAACTGCGTGGCCTGCCATGAGTCCGAGGGGTCGTTGAAGGCCCGGTCCAAGCAGGCACCCCGACTCTCGGATCTGGGCTCCCGGTTGAATCCCACCTGGGTCGAACGCTTCATCGCGGATCCCCACGGAACCCAGAGCGGCACCACGATGCCGGACACGCTTGGCTCGCTGGAGCCGGACACCCGCCGCCGGACGGCACGCGCCATCACCCACTTCCTGCTGTCGACCCGGGCTTCCGAATTCGCCCTCACCCCGCCCGACGCGGTCGCCGCAGGGCACGGTCAACGGCTGTTCCTGGCCCGGGGCTGCATCGCCTGTCATCCCACCCCGGAGAGCGACCCGACAACACCTTCGGCACAGGGGCGGATTCCACTCACGGGGCTGGAGTCGAAGTACAGCTTCAAGAGCCTCCTGGGATTCCTTCAGCAGCCCCATCGGGTCCGTCCGTCCGGACGCATGCCCGACCTCCGGCTGGACCACCAGGACGTGGAACGGATCACCCACTACTTGCTCCGACGCACCCGGGTGCCCGGGGCCCTGGCCTACACCCTGTACCGAGGCCAGGTCTGGGAGGGAGTCGACAGCGAGCAGGTCACCGCCGAGCGCGCCGGACAGGTCCGAGACTTCGCCCTGAAGAGCCTCGGGGAGGTCGCTCACCACACCGCCATCCAGTATGACGGGTGGATCCACATCCCAGGATCCGGGAGATACCGGTTCCACCTCCGCATGAACGGCGGTGCACTGGTCGTGGACGGCAGGAAGCTCGTCCGTCAGGACCCCAGCGACGCCCGCGGCGTCTTGGACTGGTCGCCGGAACTCGATCTCGAGGCCGGTTGGCGGTCCATCCAGCTCCTCTATTTCCACACCGGACACGCGCCCGGCTTCTCGTTCGTGATGGAATGACCGGGGTTTCCCAGAAGCCCGCTGCCCGAATCCCTGCTGTCCGTGTCCCAGGATCCCATCGCGTCATTCGAGCCGTTCCGCGCCGACCCCACCCTCGCCGCGCAGGGTCGGGACGCGTTCACGAAACACGGGTGTGCCCGGTGCCACGAGGATCTCCAGGTTGTGTCGAAACCTGCAACCGCGTGGGCCCAGCTCCAGTCTGAAAAGGGATGCCTTGGCGGGGAGGCCGGGCCATGGCCCCGGTTCCATCTCGATCCCGCGCAACGTGCCCAGATCGCCCTGGCTCTGCCGCGAATCCCTCAGCCCGGGTGGACCGATACGCAACGGCTCGAAAAGACCCTCGTCACCTTCAACTGCATCGCCTGCCACAGCCGGACCGGCGTCGGCGGTCCTTCTGCGGAACAGAGGGGTGTCTTCACGGGAACCGATCCCGGACTCGGAGACGCCGGCCGACTGCCCCCCGGCCTCGACCACGTCGGTGCCAAGCTGACGCCAGAAGGGTTCCGCGATGTGCTCCTTCACGGGAAGCGCTCCCGCCGCTACCTCGACGCCCATATGCCGCAGTACGGTGAGGCGCAGGTGGGACACCTCGTCGACCTGTTCCCGCGCGTCGACCACCTGGAGGCCGCACACATTCCGGCCGTGACCAACGCCGCCGCATTCCGCCAGGTCGGACACCAACTGGTGGGCAGCGAAGGGTTCAGCTGCATTGCCTGCCACGAGTTCAACGGACAGAAGTCCGGTGAAATGGGTGCCATCGACCTCGCCACCGTCTCCCACCGTCTGCAGAAGAACTGGTTCCACCTCTATCTCCGGGACCCGGCACGCTTCAGTCCAACGGTCATCATGCCCGCCTACTGGCCGAACGGCCGGTCGGGTCGGACCGATCTTCTCGACGGCGACGCCGACCGACAGATCGAGGCCCTTTGGGTGTACCTCGCCGAAGGCGAGCGGGCGAAGAAACCCATCGGACTGTCGAGGCAGTCCCGGGAACTCCGGGTCGGCGATGTGACCGAGCTGTGTCGGGGGCAGAGCCCCGTCGGATACCGGGGGATCGGCGTCGGATACCCGGAACGGATCAACCTCGCCTTTGACTCCGGGGAGATGGCGCTCCGGCAGCTTTGGAAGGGGGAGTTCGTCAGCATCGATGCCGGACACTTCCACCCGCGCGGAACCGATCCGATCTCCTTCGCGCCGGGAATCCCCTTCCACCGTCTCGATTCGCCCGAGTCCGCCTGGCCCCGCAAGGGTAAGACCCACCACCGGTTTCCCCAGGACCACGGATACCGTTTCCTTGGCTACCAGCTTGATACCCAGCGTCGACCCACACTCCGATATCGCTACGGCGACATCGAGGTGGAGGACTTCTTCGAGGACCGGGTTGATGCGAGCTCGAAACCCTTCTTCCGGAGGACCCTGACCTTCACGGTCCCATCGCCCACCCCGCCCTTCGACTTCCGGGGCGCGACCGGCGAAGAGTTGGGTGCCACTTCCGATCGGAGCTTCCACACCGGTCCGCTGCAGGTGCGGATCCAGTCCGACCACACGGGCCGGATCCGGAAGGGTCGCCCCGACGAACTCCTCATCCGGGTGGACCCTCCCCAAGGCCGATCGACCCTCACCCTCGAATACCAATGGTAGAACCCCATCAGCGCCTATCGGCAAATTCGACAGGAGCTCTGTGGGCAGGGTTCCGAGGATCGCAGGGACTCTTGGTCATCCTGTCCCTCCTGAGACTCGTGGGGTGGAGTGGCCTACCATCCCTCCGAGCGGAGGAGAATCTGGGGGCGATGTGGGGCACGGCCGCGGAAGAATCCAAATACTACCCCATCGTGGATATCCCGGTGCCGGCTGGTGTTCCGCTGCATCCGGGTGGGATGGAGATCCTATCCGATGGACGACTCGCCGTGGGGACCCGTCGCGGGGACATCTACCTCGTCCGAGGTGCCTTCGACTCCCCGCCGCGCCCCGAGTACCATCTCTTCGCCAGCGGTCAGGACGAGATCTTCTCGCTGTCGTGGCGCGACGGCGCGTTGACCGCCACCAGCTGGGCCGAGGTCACACGCATCGCGGACGTCGATGGCGACGGGGTCGCCGACCGCTACGACACCCTGAGCGCCGACTGGGGCTATGCCGAGGGCCACGAGTTCGCCTTCGGTTCCAAGCACGACCCGGACGGGAACATCTGGGTCGCCCTGGGACTCAGTGGTTCCTACGAATCACACAATCTGTTCCGCGGCTGGGCGGTGAAGGTCACCCCAGACGGCCGTATGATCCCGGTCTGCAGCGGACTCCGCAGTCCTGGGGGCGTCGGCTCCAATGCCGCGGGGGTGATGTTCGCCATCGAGAGTCAGGGTCCCTGGAACGGATGTTGTTCGCTCAAGCATCTCAAACCCGGTGGGTTCCTTGGCCATCCCGCCAGCTACAACTGGTACCCCTTCGCCCCGGAGGTCCCGAAGCCGGCGTTGGAACCAAAGAGTGATTCCCGTATGGGCATCGAGAAGAAGCGCGTCCGCGAACTCGTCCCTCCAGCCGTGAAGTTCCCCTACATCAAGATGGGGCGCTCGATCTCAGGATTCCGTCTCAACACGACCTGCGGCCGGTTCGGCCCGTTCGACAACCAGCTGTTCCTCGGCGACTACAGCCTGAGCCTCGTCATGCGGGCGACCACCGAGCAGATCAATGGCGTCTGGCAGGGCGCCTGTTATCCGTTCCGCGAGGGCCTCGCGACCGGGATCATGAACGTCGAGTTCACACCCCGGGGACAGCTGATGGCCGGAGGGTTCACCACGAGCCGACAATGGCCCGTGCGAGGTACACGGCCGTTTGCCCTCCAGCGCATCGACTGGTCCGGGGTCACACCCTTCGAGATCCAGGAGATCCGCATCCTCAAGGATGGCTTCCGGGTCCTCTTCACGCAGCCTGTGGACCCAACGACAGCGGCCGAAATCGACTCCTACCGCATCACCACCTACACCCATATCTACCACGAGGGCTACGGCAGCCCGGAGGTCGACCCC
This sequence comes from uncultured Verrucomicrobiota bacterium, assembly GCA_964654875.1. Taxonomy (GTDB): domain Bacteria; phylum Verrucomicrobiota; class Verrucomicrobiia; order Limisphaerales; family UBA9464; genus UBA9464. The sequence goes on from CAZZKQ010000059.1 coordinate 9,485, forward strand.
ACCACACCCCGCATCCTGAAGGCGATCCCTTCGCCGGATGGTCGCTCCGTCCGGATCACGCTCGATCGGGTGGTGGAGGATCACATCCACGACTTCGACCTGACCGGGATCCGTTCCGTCGAGGGGCGCCGCCTCCTCCACACCAAGGCCTACTACACGGTCAACGAGATCCCTAAGAACTAGCCCATGCCCCACCACCTCCGCCGCCTCGTCGTGCTCGGGTTCGCACTGACCCTCCCCCTGATGGGAGTGGTCTACGGAGCCGATACCGAGCCGTGGCTGACGTATCCCGGCAAGAGCGGCCCGGGCAAAGGCAAGCGGGTGGTTCTCCTGGCGGCTGACCAGGAATACCGGAGCGAATACGCGATGCCCATGCTCGCCCGGATCCTGAGCACGCATCACGGCTTTGACTGCACCGTGCTTTTCGGCGTGAACGAGAGGGGAGAGGTCGATCCCACTCTGCCGGTCTACCCCGAGGAGGGCCGGGTTTTCCGTGAACACCACATCCCGGGACTTGAGCTTTTGGCCCAAGCCGATCTCGTCCTGTTCTTCCCGCGACTCCTCACGCTCCCCATGCGGGAGCGACACCTCATCGTCGACTACATCGACTCGGGCCGGCCCATCCTCTCCCTGCGAACGGGCAACCACGGATTCCACGGGGCGCTGCCGTACCGGATCGACGGCAGGACCGTGGACTGGGGCAATGACGTGCTCGGCGGCAGCTTCATGAACCATCACGGGCAGTGGCAGGCCGATTCGACACGCGGCGTGATCGTCGAGGAGATGAAGAATCACCCCATCCTCCGCGGGGTCCGGGACATCTGGGGTCCCTCGGACGTGTACCGGACCTACAAGGAGGGCGGGAGCCTGCCGGCCGGTTGCACCGCCCTCGTCTGGGGTCAGCCGCTCCTCGGCCGCAAACCCACCGACAGACCCAACCCCGGTCTCGAACCCCTGCCCGTGGCCTGGTTCAAGCACTGGAAGACACGCAATGGCCGCCAGGCGCGGGTGTTCCAGTCGACCATGGGCAGCGCACAGGACCTTGAATGCGCCGACCTGCGTCGACTCGTCATCAACGCGATCTATTGGGGCCTGGCCATGGAGTCGGCCATCACACCCGACCGCAGCGTCGACCTCGTCGGTCCCTACACGCCTCCCGGATCCGGATTCCACTATGCCGAGCTCGGCGTGGCACCTCGGCCGATCTCGGCCTTCCATTGACAGAACCGTTGCCGACTGAGAACTCCTCCCACCATGAAAGCACCCCGCGATCCCGAAAGCGCAGTCGGAGACGGCCTCCATCGCGTTGGGCTGAACTTCCGTTTCCCGGACAGGAGCCGCCGCGTGGGACGCCTCCGAGATCACATTGAACGTCACTGTCGTCGGCTCCGCCACAACGAGACCTGGGCAGCCGACCGCGTTGTTGGAACGACGCCCCGAGGGATGGCACAGCCTCCAGGCCCACTTCTCTCACCCTGCACCCGGGCAACCCGAGGATTGTTTGTTTCCAGGATCGGTTGTCATCCGTCTGAGGGAAAACCACACTTGCCACAAGGGGGCTCCTGAACCCAACAGACTGACCCAACGCAAACTGCACACTTCACAGATCCCACCATGCCCGTGCTGACCATCGCCATCCCTTCGTTCGATCGGAACGAGATCCTGCGCCAGAACCTTGCCGCCCTGCTCCCTCAACTCGGGGACGATTGCCGCCTTCTGATTCTCGACAATCACTGTGAGGTCCCCCTCGAGACCACGCTTGCTCCACTCCTGGCACAACTGAAACCGGGCCGGAGCCAAATTGTCCGGCACCC
>CAZZKQ010000060.1:0-11297 GCA_964654875.1 uncultured Verrucomicrobiota bacterium
GGTGGCGCTGTTCCGTCGGATGGCGGTGCTGATGGAGTCGAGGCAATACAGCGAGGAGCAGGGGCGGGTGTTGACTCGGGTGCTGGATTGGTCGATTCCATTGCCGGACGACGAGGAGCGGATTTTCTTGGAACAGGTCAGACAACAGGAAGGAGACAGCCCCATGACGTATCTCACGACATTCGAACGCCACGCCCGCCGTGAAGGCCTTGAACAGGGCCTTGAACAGGGCCGACAGGAAGGTCGACAGGACGGGTTGCGCACCGGTTGGGCCGAGGCCGTGAGGGCCTCGGTTGAGGCCCGATTTCCCGACTGGAAGCCCTCGTGGAATCGGCATCTCGAGAGGGTCGAGGATGCGGAACTGCTGCGGGTCTGGCACCGCTTGGCGATGACGGCCCCGAGTGGCGAGGAGTTCCTGAAGTTGATCGGCAAACAGCCGCGTTGATGGCGCGCGGAGGGGGGAGGGACGCCGCAGGCGGGTTGAGAGTTGAGAGCTGAGGGTTCAGACAAGGGAGGGGAGACCTCCAGACGGACGCCAAAGGCATCTATGGGCGGGTGATGCAGTGCCCTGCATCACGGGGCGCGGGAGCGCCCACCCGGCTGGCGACCTCCGTGTGTCCGTGCCGCGGTGTGAGTCGCCATCCGGCTCCGTCCGGCATTTCCTGCTGATTCACCAAACGAGAGTCTTGCCCCGGATGAAGAAATCGGAAGACTTAGCCAAGGTGGCGTTCCTCTTCACTCCCGATAGTTGCATTCCTGACATGAATCTCTCCCTTGCTCGATGTGGACGGTGGGTCCTCTGGAACCTCTTGGCCCTGATGTCTGTGCTCGCCGAGGGCACCTTCAATGCCAACAACAACTTTGTACCGTCCGGTGCGACCCAGAAGGCGTTCGTTCTCGATACGGATGGGACGCCCCTGCAGGCCGGTCGGGGCCGTGTGGAGTTCGTGCTCCTGCCCAGTCTGGTCACCCTGTCGCCGGGTGGAGCCTCCGGGGAGGCTCTCACGCTGGACGGACTGTTCTTCGTGAATGGGCTGGTGGTGCCCCCGGCCAATGTTGGCGATGGCGTCGACATCCTGGTCCGCGCCTGGGATGCGATGACGGGTGACACCTACGAACAGGCCTTTTCGAAGGCGGAGACGATTGTCCGTGTTTCGAACCTTGGGGGAGGGTTGACGCCTCCGGCGACCTTTGGGGAAAATTCGGATTTCAGGGGAATGCGACTCCAGCTGACCCCGTACTCGGTGGTCTACTTCAGCAACGGGGTGTTTGACACCAACCGGATGGTCCTGGGTGTGGATGGGGCTCCGCTGGCCTCGGGTTCCTACGTCGCCCGATTGTTCATGGACACCCGGACTGGCCTGGTGGCGGTGAATGGGAAGGGGGATGGGCGGTTTGCCACCCCAGGGATCTGGGGGGGAGGGCTCCGTGAGTTGGCGGGTGTTGGCTATGGCCAGACGGTCCAGCTGGAGGTCCGCGTCTGGGATCTCTCCTTGTACTCCAGCTACGAGGCGGCGGTGAACGCGGGCGGTATGACCGGCAGCTCGGGGCTGTTCAACTACACCTTCGCCCCCTCTGGACCCCTCTCTGGACCGAGTTCCTGGATGTCGAACCTGACGTCGATCCGGCTGAGGACGGGGCCAACGCCCCCGCCGCTCATCGAGGGGATTTCCAATGTCGATCCCGTCGAAGGCGAGACAGTCGTGGTCGAGCCGAAGGTGAGCGGCGGTACGGCGCCGCTGACCTATCTGTGGCAGCTGCCGAATGGCGTCCAATCGACGAGTCGTCTGGTGACATTTCCGGGTGCAGGCCTTCGTCCCGGGGTGATTGATTTCAACCTGACGGTCACCGATGCCGAGGGGCGGTCGACGGTGCCGGCGGCATTCCGCCTCGATGTGTCGAACCGGGTACCGGTGATCCGGTCCGCTGTCGCCACCGGTGCGGTCGAGGGCGAGCTGGTGGAGGTATCCGCGGCCGCAGACTACGCGTGGCCGTCCCGGGCGGTCCAGGCACTGTGGACGCTTCCGGACGGTCGTCGGGTCCAGGGTCTCACGGCATTGCTGCCGCTGTTGTCGCCGGGCAGGCACCGTGCGGAGCTGGTGGTGTCGGAGTTGGGTCTTTTGCCGGTCTACGACAGCCTCGACAGCGTGGGATCCCCTGCGGGTTACCACCTTGCCAGCGAGGAGACGGGGGCCGAGGTGGTGCTGACCCGGACCAATGACACCCTTCATGAGGTCTCGTTCTCCTACTTTGCGGATCTGTCCGGGATGAGCGTCGCAGAGCGGGCGGCGGCGGGAGGGCGGCTGCGCCTCTATCGGAACGATGGGCCCGAGTATCCGGGGAGCGCCTCCCGCATGCCTCAGACCCTCCTGTATGAAAGCCCGGTCTTTGGCATCAACAGCGGCCTCTTCCTGCAGCGGCTGACCGAGGTGAACATCAAGGTGGTGGATCGACTGACCTGGACCGTGGTCTGGACGAATGTGAACCAGACGGCAGGTCGCACGGTGGGGCTGGTGCTGTCGGAACCCGGAGTCAATCCCTCTCCGAGCAATCGCGGTTCCAGTCCCGGCGGGTACTGGGTGCATGCACCCGAGCGCTGGGAGCTGCGGCAGTTCGAGGGCTCGCGGCCGACTGCAACGTTTGCATCCCGCGCCACTGCGATCGGCAGCGAGGTGGTGGCGTCCAGCCTGCCGTGGCCGGTCGCCTTCGAGGTCACCAATGTGCCACCCACGTTGGAGAGTCTTGCGGTCCCCGCCGAACTCGTGGCGGGTCAGTCTGGCGATTTCCGGGCGGTCGCCACGGATCCGGGTTCCGAGGCCCTGACCTATTCCTGGGATTTCGGCGATGCGTCGACGGCGACGGGTGCCCAGGTCTCCCATGCGTATGCGACGGTGGGAACCTTCAAGGGAACGCTCCGCGTGAGCGATGCGCACGGGGGAGTCGTGACGGCTCCGTTCGCCGTGACCACCACGGTCGAGCGACGTCCGCTCGGCTTCGTGGGCACCCCGCCGCTGGAGGTGACACAGGGCCAACCCTATCTGGCGACGATCGCTGCGAATCCTCCGGGAATCGGCCAGACGATCACCCTCAAGCCCAAGGTCCTGCCCGGATGGTTGACCTGGACCTCGGTCAGCCCCGCAGAGGGGCGTCTTGAGGGCATTCCTGGGCAGGCGGCCGTCGGGGCGAATCCGGTTGTGATCGAATCCACGGATGGGGTGACGACCGAGAATCTCGAATTCGTGATTGTGGTGGCCGATGTCAACGAGCCTCCCGCAATCCAGGTGGCCTCGACCCTGTCGGTGCCGGTCCGGAAGGGCATCTCCGGCGTTCCGGTCGTCCTTTCGGATCCGGACGGACCGAATGGACTCGTCGTGGCGGCGTCGAGCAGTGACACGGCGATCCTCCCGAATGAGCGGCTGGTCGTCGGAGGTGAGGGTGCCAATCGCACGCTGTCGATTCTGCCCTCCTCGGGAGCGGGCGGCCTGGTGACGGTGACGTTGACGGTCAGCGACGGGGTCCTGACGGCGTCGGCCGGTGTGGCGGTCACACTCGTTGAGCCCCAGAAATTCACGGTTCGCATCGCGGATGCCATTGCGGGTGGCGTCCTCAGCCTGTCGCCCGCCACCAACGTCTACGAGGAGGCGTTCCCCCTTGTTGTGACGGCGGTTCCGAATCCCGGCTGGGCCCTGCGCCGATGGCTGGGATTCCCCGGGGGGCCGATCGACGCCGACGGACTGGAACGGGTCTGGCGGGTCGAAACCAACGCGGTCCTTTCCGGCGAATTCGTCGATGTCTCCCCGCCCGTCGTGGATTGGATCACCCCGAAAGCCGGGTTGAGTGCCACGGACGTGGTGACCCTTTCGGGTCAAGTACGGGACAATGACCAGGTTGCGTCGGCCCTGCTGATCCGGGACGGCTTGGCCCCCCTGCAGCTGGCTCTCACGGCGGGGCGGTTCCAGGTGGAGGGTGTCCGGTTGGCCGAAGGAGAGAACCGGTTTGCTGTTGAAGCCCGGGATGTCGCGGGCAATTCCACGACCAATGACCTGGTGGTCATCTGGAGTGCGGGGAGCGTGTTGGTGGTCGGGGATGCCGTGGATGCCCGCGAGGGCCAGCGAGTGGCGTTTCCGATCCAGCTCCAGAACCAATCGGCGCTGTCGGGACTCACCTTCAATCTTCTCTACAACGACTACGTGGAGTTCCTGGCAGAACCCGCCTTCGAGCCGGGAAGTCTGCTGCCGAGTGGCCTGATCACGGTGAACACCGAGGTTCCCGGGGTGGTGCGGGTCACCTTGGCTGCGGCGGGTGAATCCCTGCCGGCAGGCCGGCACACGCTGGGGACGCTCAGTTTCCGGGTGCGAAGCCTCTTTTCGCCGATCGGACTCCAAGCCTATGTCGATCCGGAGCTGCTGGAGGTCTCGAATGACCAGGGCGATCCGGTGGCCGGGGTCGCTGGAATTCCGGGACAGGTCCGGTTGCTGCCCCGACGTGTGATCGGAGATCTCAATGGCAACGAGCGCCTGGATGTCGGTGACGCCGGACTTCTGCAGCGGCTCGTGGTGGGCCTCGATGCCAAGCGGTCCTGGGATGTCGCCCTCAACGATCTCAACAAGAATGGAAGCCTCGACTCCGGAGACGTCGTCCGCGTCATGCGGGTGGTGATTGGACAGGATCCCCAACCGGCTCCGCGCAATGCGGGTGTCCCATGGCCCGGGCCGCGTCGTCTGGCCCGGGCGGGCAACGAATCGGACTGGCTCGAGATGACCCCTTCGCTGCTCACGGCCAAGCGAGGCGGGCTGTTCGAGGTGCAGGTCCGGTCGAAGCGGAACCTGACCGATCTCCGTGGCCTCAGTTTCGAGCTCGTCTATCCCCCTCAGCTCATCAGCCTCGTGACCCCCTCGGGATATGGGACCGGACCTTCCCTTCCGGCGGATCTCCAGACCTACTGGGGCAATCAGCCGGTCGAGGGCCGTCTCCGGTTCGGTGTCTCCTCGGCCACGAATCGAGTCGTCCCGGGTGGCGTGATCGCACGGTTCACCTTCCGTGTCGGCGCGACGGTGCCGGCGAACTGGCAGGGGGAGTTCGCTCTCAAGAATGTGGAGTTCACCGGGGATGGCTACACGCTCCTGACCGAGACCCTCTCCCCGGGCGCGGTGGCGTTGTCGGGTGAGGTGTTGGCGCCGGTGGTGAAGCGACTCCGCCTCAACAGCGGCGGCTCGGTCCAGTTGGATGTCCTTGCGAACCCGGGGAGCACCCTGGTGGTCGAAGCGGCCTCGGACCTCCACGAGACATCCCGCGTGGGATGGCGTCCGGTGCTGTCCCGGATCTACGACCAGCTGCCCCTGTTTGTCCCCGGCGATTCGGTTGGAGGGGAAACGGCCCCATTCCGGTACTTCCGCGTCCGTACCGGCACCCCGGCGGTGGTGGTCGGGCCGTAAGAGCGGCACGCGAAGGGCAGGGGCTTCACCCTGTGGGCCTCACCGTGTGCGAGGGGCTCGCTCCTGGAGGGCGGTCTCGTAGATACGGCCGGTCTGGTCGGCGCATCGGTCCCACGACTGGTCGATGACCGTCTCCCGGGCGGCCCTCCGGAGTGCCGCCGCGTTGTCCGGGAGCTGCGAGAGCTGGATCAGCGCCCGGCGGATGCCCTCGGGATCTTCGGGATCGCAGCGCATGCCGTTGCGCCCGTCCTCGATCAGTTCCGAGGCGCCGACCCCGACGCCCACGACGACGGCCAAGCCCGACGCCATGGCTTCCGTGACAACGAGACCGAAGGGATCGTAGGCCGCGGGGTAGACGAAGACGTCGACCGCACGGAAGGCCTCCTCCGGCCTCGGGTCGTAGCCATGGAACGTGATCCGATCGAGGACACCCCGGGCGCGCGCCTGTTCGCGGAACGCGGTGAAATTGGATCTCGAGACGACGAGCAGATGGGCGTCCGGAAACTGCTGCAACTGGTCGATGGCCCCCGAAAGCCCCTTCACGGCCTCACCCATGAAGATCCAGAGCCACCGATTCTGGGGCACCTTGAACCGTTCCTGGAGCCGTCTCCGCTCCTCGGGATCGGCGGCGGGTCGGAAACGGACACTGTCGGTGCCGTGGTAGATGACATGGGTCCGGCCCTGCCATCCGTAGTGGGCTTCGACATCCCTTCCGAGGCTGCGGGCGATGGCGATGAGATGTCGCGCCCGCCTCTGGCGGTAGAACGCCCGTTCGAACGGGGTGATCAACTCGGCAAACCATCGGGATCTCCATCCGGCACCCTGCAGGTGCCTCAACCGCGCCCCGTTGCACATGTGGCCGGTGATGATGTCGGTCCGCCAGGAACTCAGCCCCTGGGCGTGGATCAGGTCGGGCTGGATCCGGGCCAGGGACAGTTCCGCGAAGGGGAGAAACGAGGCGATCGTCGTGATGACGTTGAACCGGTTCGCCGCGACCCTGTGGTAGTGCGTGTTCGGGGCGTCGACGGGTTTCCAGGTGTTCGCGTGGATCTGGAACTCGAACCGGTCGGCCAGGCGTCGCACGATCTCGTGGCAGTAGCGTCCCTGGCCCAGGTTGGGATCGAAGTCGTGGATGACGATGGATACCCGAGGGAGCTTCTGCATCGGACGGCTGCGGAGACGAAACCATCTGTGGGTCGGCCTGTCAGTGTGAAAGGGGTTTCGTTGGTGGGCGGCCTGGACCCGGATCTCGTGCCGGGACTCCGCTTCTGCTGGGAGCCGATTCACGATCCGTGGGTGGGTTCTGGACGGTGTCGTCGCGGTGCAGGACCCGTCTGGGGTGCGGACTCTCGTTGTCATTTCGATCGTGCCCGGCCAACGTTCGTCCGCGATGCGTCCCTATCTCGATCTGCTGCGCCACGTGCTCGAGCGGGGCACCTACAAGGCGGATCGGACCGGGACGGGGACCTGGTCGATCTTCGGTGCCCAGACCCGTTATCCGCTGTCCGACGGCTTCCCGCTCGTCACGACCAAGAAGGTCCATCTCAAGAGCATCCTCTACGAGCTGCTGTGGTTCATCCGCGGGGAGACCAACGTCCGCTGGCTCCAGCAGCATGGGGTGAGCATCTGGGACGAATGGGCCGACAAGGAGACCGGGGAGCTGGGTCGGGTGTATGGTGCGCAATGGACGGATTGGCGGTCGTTCGATGGGCGTTCGATCCACCAGCTCCGTGATGTGGTGTCGCAGATCCGGACGAACCCGGATTCCCGCCGGCTGATCGTGTCGGCCTGGAATCCCGGGGAGCTTCACCTGATGGCCCTGCCGCCCTGCCATGCCTTCTTCCAGTTCTATGTCAGCGAAGGCACGCTGAGCTGTCAGCTGTACCAGCGGAGCGCCGACCTCTTCCTGGGTGTCCCGTTCAACATCGCCAGCTACGCCCTGCTGACCCTGATGGTGGCCCAGGTCACGGGTCTGCGCCCGGGCGAGTTCATCCACACCCTTGGCGATGCCCACATCTATTCGAACCATGTCGACCAGGTCCGGACCCAGCTGGCGCGGGAGCCGCGGCCGCTCCCCCGCATGCGGCTGAATCCGGAACGACGCGAACTGGAGGAGTTCGTCTACGAGGACTTCGAGCTCACCGGATACGATCCCCACCCGGCGATCAAGGCCCCGGTGGCGGTCTGAGGAGGCGGCGCATGGACGACCCCGGGTTCGAGATCCGCCCCGCGACCCTCGACGACTGTCCGGGCATCCTCGCGGTGTACAACGAGGCGGTGCTGACGACGACAGCCACGTATGACTACGAGCCCCGGACGCTGGAGCATCGCCAGGACTGGTTCGTGGCCCGGCAGCGGGCCGGGTTTCCGGTGTTGGTGGCGGTGGATGGGGCGGGTCGCGTGGCCGGCTGGAGTGCCCTCAATCCCTACCACGATCGGATCGGATACCGGTTCACCGTCGAGAACTCCGTGTATGTGGCGGCCGAGTCCCGCGGTCGGGGTCTGGGTTCGCGGCTCCTCGCCCCCTTGATCCCAGCGGGAGAGTCCCGTGGATTCCATGCGATCATCGCGGCCATCGATGCCGACAACGCCGTGAGCCTCCGCCTCCACGAACGCCACGGGTTCATGACGGTCGGACGGTTCCGGAGGGTGGGGTTCAAGTTCGGTCGCTGGCTGGACGTGGTCTACATGGAACGGTTGTTGGCGGAGCCGCGGGTTTCCGGCTGACGAAGGTCCACGGAGCTGCCGGGGTGAGTGACCTGCGGGGTCAGGGATCCGATTGGAACACATTTCGGGTTCCTTGGAGGTCGGGCAACGGGTACCACCACGGGATGTCGGATGCCCGCCCTGTTCGGAATGTCGCCCTCATCGGATTCATGGGGGTGGGTAAGTCCACCGTGGGCTCGATGGTTGCGGGCATCCTGAACTTTGAGTTCATGGACACCGATCGCGTCCTGGAGGAACGGTCGGGGCGACGCATCGCGGACATCTTCGCCAAGGAGGGCGAGGCGGTGTTCCGCGGGATGGAATCGGATCTGGTGCGGGGCCTCGAGCAGGCGGATCGAAAGGTGATCTCGACCGGGGGTGGACTCCCCATGACTCCTGGAAATCTGGAGAGTCTCCGGAAGCATGCCTATGTGGTGTGTCTCTGGGCCTCGGTGGAGACGATCTTTCAACGGGTGCGCCACCAGACCCATCGTCCGCTGCTCAACACCCCGGACCCGATCGCAACGATCCGGGATCTGCTCCAGGTCCGGGGTCCGGTCTATCGCCAGGCGGATCTGCTGCTCGGGGTCGACTACCGGTCCCCGAACGAGTCGGCGCGTCTGATCGCCTCGGCGTTCCGTCAGCTCTCAGGACAGGAGTCCCGGCATGTGGAGCGCTGAGGAGACCGGCAGGATCCGGTCGCGGGCCCTGGAGCTGGGGTTCGACGGCTGCCGGATCACCGATGCCGCGGCGCCTGAAACCGGTACGCTGTTCCAGGAGGCGCTTGCGGAAGGGCGACATGGCGAGATGCAGTGGCTGGCCCGGAAGGCGGAGAAGCGTCTGCGTCCCGAACTGGTCCTCCCCGGGGTGCGCAGCATTGTGCTGGTCGCGGCGAGCTACGATGTGCCCTCCGGACCCGATCCTGTTCCGGAGCCGGCTTCCGCCCCGCGTGGCACGGTGGCCCGCTACGCGTGTCGTCAGGACTACCATGACCTCATGGGGGGGCGGCTCGGCGAATTCGCGCGGTTCCTCGAGGAGGTGGGTGGAGAGGGGGCGAGGGCGCTCTGGTATGTGGACACGGGTCCGGTGCTCGAGCGGGATCTGGCGCGTCGGGCGGGACTGGGGTTCGTGGGCAAGCACACCAATCTGGTCTCGAGGAGCCTGGGGAACTGGATCCTCCTCGGTGCGGTCCTCACCACGGTCCCCTTGCGACCCGATCCGCCGGAACCGAATCGTTGCGGTACCTGCACGCGATGCATCCAGGCCTGTCCGACCGCGGCATTCCCCCGCCCCTTCGTGTTGGATGCCCGCCGCTGCATCTCCTATCTGACCATCGAGCTCAAGGGTTCCATTCCGGTGGAGCTGCGTCCCCTGATCGGGGATCGGATCTTCGGGTGCGACGACTGTCTGGCGGCGTGTCCCTGGAACCGATTCGCCCGGGAGAGCGCCCTGCTCAAGGAAGGACTCCGGCCCGGATGGCGGCGTCCGGATCTTCTGGCGTGGCTGGCGCTCGACGACGCCGGGTTCCGGGAGCTGTTCCGGGGGACTCCGATCCTGCGGACGAAGCGTCGTGGCCTCCTCCGGAACATCTGTGTCGCCCTGGGCAACGTCGGGGATGCGGGCGCCTTGCCGGCGCTCCGTCGTGCGGCGGACGATCCAGAGCCCTTGGTTGCGGAGCATGCCCGATGGGCGATCGATCGCATCCACCTGCGGGCCTCCGGGGAGGCGGCTGAGGTTGGGCCTCCGGAGCGTCGGGAATGAACCGGCGGGTCCGGGCTCCGGCTTCAGGCGGCCCCGTCGGTGGTGCCTGATCGGGTCTCCGATATCCGGGCCTGCGCCTTGGCGATCTGCGACGGCGTGACCTTGACCAGCCGGAACTCCTTGGCGAGTTCGTCGAGGAAATTGGCGGTGACGCGGGTGAGGTGGCGTTTCTCGCCGTTCAGCCACCAGACGAGGAGGGGCAGGCTGATGGCGAGGCCCCAGGCGCCCCAGTGGCCCACGGCTCCGATCAGGACCACCTGGAGTCCGGCGGCGGACCAGAACAGGGCTCGACCGAGGAAGCTCCAGCGGGCGACGAGGCGGCAGCGGATCATCTCCCGGCGTCCCGGGTGCCATTCACCGACCGTGGTCAGCCGCAGGCTGGCCCAGCGGGAGCCATAGAGCTCGATGTCGTAGTCGCTCCATCCGGCATCCGGGCGGTTCGGCCAGGCCTTCTGGTCGAGGCGTTCGAGGATCCGGCCGAGGAACCGCATCCGGTCGAGACCCTGCTCGCTCCAGTAGAGGAGCTGACCGAGCTGGTCCTCCTGGCCCTCCAGGCCCAGCGAGTCGAGCGTCTCGTGGTCGGACAGCGTCCGCTGTTGTCCTGAAAGCTGGCCCCGGTGCCGGGCCCATCCGCGGACGATGGGCTGGAGGAAGAAAAGCAGGGCGACGAGCGGTCGGGACCACCAGCGGCGTTGTCCAGCGGGAAGCTCCGCCTGTGCGGCGGCGAGACAGCAGACCGCGACCGAGAACAAAGCGCTGGCGGCACCGAAGGCGCGGAGGGTCGGGACGACCGAGCCCAGGACCAGCAGGGGCAGGGTCACCAGGACATGGAATTCGAGGGTCGTGGCGAGAATCGCCCCGAGGCTGGGTCGCTCGGCGTAGATGCTCTGGAAGAACGAGCTGCCGAAGAGTCCGTGATAGATGATCGGGGCCCGCGTCTGGAGACCGAACTTGGCGTTGGAGTAGATCCGACCATGCCAGATGGAGCCCCCGAAACGGTTGAAGTTCTCGGGATGGCGCCGTTCGAGCAGGGCCTCCGCCTCGCCATATCCGGACTGCTGCCTGAGATAGGCCCGGACCGTGTTTCTCCGGTAGTGCCAGACGAAGCCCGCGGGGCTGAACCCGATCCGGTAGCCCCGCTGCTGCAGACGCCAGCAGATGTCGACATCGTCTCCGGCCCGACGGTAGATCGGATCGAAGCCTCCGATGCTGTCGAGGGCCCACTTGTAGAACGCCATGTTGCAGCCCGGGATGTGCTCGGCGATCCGGTCGTTGAGCATCACATGGGCGGGTCCGCCCGGGGAGACCAGGACGCAGGCCGCCGTCGCCGCGGAGTCGGGGGGCAGGAAGTTGTGGCCGCCGATCCCGGCAAAGGAGGAGTTGAGGAGGTCGCCG
>CAZZKQ010000061.1:0-11252 GCA_964654875.1 uncultured Verrucomicrobiota bacterium
TCGGCCACGGGCAGATGGATGCCGACGATCTCGAGCGGGTGATGACGCGGTTTGTGAACGGTGAGATCGATGTTCTCGTGAGCACGACGATCATCGAGAGCGGACTCGATATCCCGAACGCCAACACGATGATCATCGACCGCGCCGATCGGTTTGGCCTGAGCGAACTCTACCAGCTCCGGGGTCGGGTGGGGCGCTACAAGCACCAGGCCTACTGCCATCTGATGCTGCCACGCCATGCGCAGCTGCTGACGGAAGCCCGGAAGCGGATGAGTGCGATCAAGCAGTACTCGGCGCTGGGTTCCGGATTCAAGATCGCCATGAGGGACCTCGAGATCCGCGGGGCCGGCAACATCCTTGGGGCCCAGCAGAGCGGGCACATCACGGCGGTGGGATTCGACCTCTACTGCCAGCTGCTCAAGCAGAGCATCGCGTCCCTCAAGGGGGAGAAGGTGGCGCCCCGGATCGAGGTCCGCATCCAGCTCGACTTCCTCGCCATGAACCCCGGTGAGGAGGGGCGCACTGCCGAGGAATCGCGTCGTCCCGCGGTGCATCGTCCCGGGATCGACATCGAGGTGCCCCGGGAGGGTGTCGTCACCTACTGGAACGAATCGGACGACGGATCCGGATCCCGCGACACGGAGTCCCGACCCGAACCCCCGAAGGCTCCGGCCTATCTGCCAGTCGACTACCTCCGGGAGCCGGAGCATCGCCTCGAGATCTATCGGCGCCTGGCCCTGGCCCGACAGTCCTCGGAGCTGTCCACGCTGAAGAAGGAGATCCGGGATCGATTCGGTCCCCTGCCCCAGCAGGTCGAGGTGTTGTTCACGGTCCATGACCTGCGCCTCGACGCGGCCATCAACGGGGTGAGCTCGATCGAGGTCACCCAGGCCAAGGTGAAGGTGGTCCGGGGCGGTGATCTCCTGACGGTGGGAGGACAGTTTCCGAGGCTGGAGAAGCGTGAAGCCACCGCCCGTCTGAAGGAACTGAGGCGCCTCATCACCTCGATGGGCAGCCGTTGAGTGCGCGCGTCCAGTACGTCGAGGCTGTTCGGATTCGGTGGGTCATAGTGCAATGCCCCAGAAGAAAGGCTTTCCCGGTCCGGGGCCGCAGCGCACAGTGAACACGTTGCGGTTCGGGACGTAGCTCAGCCCGGTAGAGCACTTGCTTTGGGAGCAAGACGTCGCAGGTTCAAATCCTGTCGTCCCGACCATTCCCCCCTCTAGGTCTGGAAATTTCCCGCAGCACCCCGGTCCTCACCTCCGCCGGTCCCGATCCGGGGCCTTGGCCCATTCTACCCAAGCTGTTCATTACGAGGCAGGGCCTGCCGTTCCGGTTTCCCGTGGCCTCTCTCTTCGGTCGCGAATGTGAGGGGATCGACCCGGACCACGACGCCCACCAAACAACGGTTTTCAGGGGCTGGAATCTCTTCCCCCCCGGTCCCCTCTGCGACAGACCAGGCCCTGGGGGGGCCGAATGGCATGCGGTCTGCGCTCGGATCCCTGCGGACCGGCCTGAGCGGTTCCGATTCCTGCCATGAATTTTTCCGGATACGACCGGGGCGACTTCTACGACGAGATGATCTCCTCGTCGGGAGACCCCCATCCCGCTTCGCGACTCCTTGCCCGGGAGATCGAAGGACTTCCCCAGGGCGAGCTGAAGCTCCGCCAGAAGTCCGCGGAACGCGCCCTGATGCAGGCGGGGATCACCTTCAACGTCTACAGCGACAATCGAGGGGTGGAGAAGACACTGCCGTTCGATCTCATCCCTCGGATCGTCTCCGGTTCCGAGTGGCGCCGCCTCGAGCAGGGTCTCCAACAGCGGATCCTCGCCCTCAATCTGTTCCTCGATGACCTCTACCATGACCAGAAGATCCTCCGGGACGGCATCATCCCCCGGGAGGTCATCGCCTCATCCAAGGGCTTCCGGGAGCAGTGCATCGGTCTGAAGCCGCCCCAGGGCATCTGGTGCCATGTCACCGGGACAGACCTCGTGCGGGACCGCGCCGGTCAGATCCTGGTGCTCGAGGACAACATCCGATGCCCCTCCGGCGTCTCCTACGTCCTCGAGAACCGCCGGTTGATGAAGAATCTGTTTCCGGAGGTGTTCTCCGGAGCCCGGATACGCCCCGTCTCCAACTACCCGGCCCGTCTGCGTGACATCCTCGAGTTCATCACGCCGGATGGGGGCAGCAATCCGCGTGTCGTGGTCCTGACCCCTGGTCGATACAACTCCGCCTACTTCGAGCACTCCTTCCTGGCGCAGCAGATGGGCGTCGAGCTCGTCGAGGGCAGCGACCTCGTGGTCCACGAGGGCTTTGTCTGGATGCGCACGACCAACGGTTTCGAACGGGTCGATGTCATCTATCGACGCATCGACGACGACTTCCTGGATCCCCGGGCGTTCCGTCCGGACTCGATGCTCGGGGTGCCCGGGCTCATGGAGGTCTACAAGGCGGGCAACGTGGCCCTCGCCAACGCACCCGGCACGGGGGTGGCGGACGACAAGGCGGTCTACGCCTACATCCCCCGGGTGATCCAATACTACCTCGGGGAGGAGGCCATCATCCCCAACGTCACCACCTACATCTGTTCGGAGCAACAGGATCTCAGCTACGTCCTCGAACACCTGGGGGAGCTGGTGGTTAAGGCCGCCAACGAATCCGGTGGCTACGGCATGCTGATCGGACCGCACTCGTCGAAGGAGAAGATCGAGGAGTTCCGCCGTCTCATCCTCGCCAACCCGCGGAACTACATCGCCCAGCCCACGCTTTCGTTGTCCCGGGTTCCAACCATCTGCGAGGACCACCTCGAGGGCCGGCATGTGGATCTGCGGCCGTATATCCTGTATGGACGCGACATCTTCGTCCTGCCCGGGGGACTGACCCGGGTGGCGTTGAGGAAGGGATCCCTGGTGGTCAACTCGTCCCAGGGTGGCGGCACCAAAGACACCTGGGTCCTGGCCGATCCGGAGGAAGGAGCCATGCAAACCGCTTCGGCCGGGGGACGACCGCCCTCGATGGTCCTGGCCTCCCCGTTGACCCCGCACTAGTTCCGGAACCCGACCCACCATGCTGAGCCGCGTCGCCGATTCCCTGTACTGGATGAGCCGCTACGTCGAGCGGGCCGAGAATGTCGCCCGCATCATCGACGTGAACCTGAACCTCATGCTGGACAACCCGGTTGGGGGCGAACAGCAGTGGCGACCCCTCATCGACACCCTGGGCGACAGCGCGGCCTTCACCCGCCGATCCAGTGTCGCGGATTCCAACAGCACCATCCACTTCCTCAGCTTCGATCCCGAGAACTCCAACTCCATCCTGTCGTGCCTCGGTGCGGCCCGGGAGAATGCCCGGTCCATCCGCGAGATCATCTCATCCGAGATGTGGGAGCAGCTGAACAGCTTCTACCTCCGACTCCAGGACCAGGCCGCCCAGGGCAGCGTCGGCCCGGAGATGACCCTCGCGTTCTACTCCGAGGTGAAGCAGGCGTGCCATCTGTTCAGCGGCATCACGGGGGCCACGATGACCCGGAACGAAGCCTGGCACTTCATCGAGCTCGGACGCCTCATCGAACGCGCCGACAAGACCTCACGGATCCTGGACGTGAAGTACTACATCCCTGCCGGTTCGGGCTCCGAGACCGTCGCAGGCCTTGACGACATCCACTGGGCGGCGGTGCTCCGCAGCGCGAGCGCCTTCGAGATGTATCGGAAGCGCCACGGTCGGATCCGTCCCGACGGCATCATCGAGTTCCTCCTCCTCGATCCCGATTTCCCCCGAAGCGTCCGCCATTGTCTCGATGGCGCCCGCAGTTCGCTCCACCACATCACCGGCACCCCTCTGGGAAGCTTCCGGAACCCCTCCGAGAAGCTCCTTGGCCAGCTCTGCTCGGACCTGGCGTTCACCCAGGTGGATGAGATCGAGGACGCCGGCCTCCACGGGTACCTCGACGAGCTCCAGACCAAGATCAACCTCGTTGGCTCGGGCATCCACGATTCCTTCTTCGCCTTCCGGACACCCACGGTGAGCCGACGGAGCCGCTACAACGAGGCCCACTGAGCCTCGTCCTCCTGCCATGGCCATCCACGTCGCGCTGCACCATCGCACCCACTACCGGTACGACAAACCCGTGGGACACGGTCCCCATGTTGTCCGACTTCGTCCCGCTCCCCACAGCAGGACCCGCATCCTGAGCTACTCCCAGCGGGTCACGGGTGGACCGCACTTCATCCATTGGCAGCAGGATCCGTTCTCCAACTGGAATGCCCGGCTCACATTCCCGGATCCCATGGAGGAGCTGTGCCTCGAGATCGACCTGGTCGCCGAGATGTCGGTCCTCAACCCCTTCGACTTCTTCCTCGAGCCGGAGTCGACCGCGTTTCCGTTCTCCTACGGAAGCTCCCTTGGCCAAAGCCTGGAACCCTTCCTCGATGTCGATGAACCGTCTGCGCCCGTCCGCGACTTTCTGCACTCGACCTGCCGACTCCTACTGGGCACGGACTGGGCCTTCCCTCTCGCCCCCCCCATCCTCAGGGTCCAGACCGTCGACTTCATCGTCGCCCTCAACCGTCGGGTCCAGGAGGCGATCCGCTATCTGATCCGCCTGGAGCCAGGGGTCCAATCGCCTGAAACCACCCTCCGACTCGGGTCCGGTTCATGCAGGGATTCAGCCTGGCTCCTGGTCCATCTGATGCGTCATCTGGGTCTGGCCGCCCGGTTCGTCAGCGGATACCTCATCCAGCTCGCCCCGGACGTGAAACCCTTGTCGGGTCCCTCGGGTCCGTCTTCCGATTTCACCGATCTCCATGCCTGGTGCGAGGTCTACCTTCCGGGAGCAGGCTGGATCGGCCTCGACCCCACCTCAGGCCTCCTTGCAGGAGAAGGTCACATCCCTCTCTCCTGCACTCCTGAGCCAGGGTCCGCAGCCCCTGTCACAGGCGGGGTGGATCCCTGTGAGTCCCATCTCATCCACGAGATGTCGGTCACCCGCATCCATGAGAGCCCCAGGGTGACCCGCCCCTATTCCGAGGAGCAGTGGTCGGGCATCCTGAACCTGGGCCACCGCATCGACGCCGATCTGCTGCGTGGGGACGTCCGGCTGACCCTTGGCGGCGAACCCACCTTCGTATCGATCGACGATCCAAAGGGGGCGGAGTGGAACTCTACGGCCGTCTCCGCTCGGAAGCGGGTGCTGTCCGGAGACCTTCTGCGGCGTCTCAAGCGCCGCTTCGCGCCGGGTGCCCTGCTCCACTATGGCCAGGGCAAATGGTATCCCGGCGAACCCCTGCCCCGCTGGGCACTCTCCGCTTTCTGGAGGAAGGACGGCATGCCGATCTGGAGGAATGACGCCCTGATCGCAGACGAATCGGTCAATCCTGGGCACGGTCCCAACGAAGCCCTCGCCTTGGTCCGGGGCATCTGCCACCAGCTCGGTGTCGACGACCAATGGCTCCTCCCGGGATTCGAGGATGTGTTCTACCTGACCTGGAAAGAGCGTCGCCTCCCGAGCAACGTCACTGCCGAGGCGTCCCGGCTGAGGGACCGGCTCGAACGGGAGCGATTGGCGCGGATCTTCCAGAATGGCGTCGGATCGGTGGTGGGCTATGCCCTTCCGTTGGCGTCAGATCCGGATCTCGGATGGCGAAGCGGTCCGTGGTTCCTTCGTGATGCGGACACGCTCTGGCTGATTCCGGGCGACTCCCCGATGGGCCTTCGCCTGCCCCTGGATTCCATCCCGTGGGTCTCGGAGAACGACCATCCACATGTCCATGTCCCGGATCCTACCCAACCTCTCCCCCCGCTCCCGTTGAGGTTCCTGCGGAGGGATGCTGCGACCGGATCCTCCGTCTACCCGGAATCAGGACCTGGGGGGATTCGTGCCCAGACGCTCGACGAGAGACGACCGTCCACCGGGGAGTCCGCGTCCTGGATCATCCGGACCGCCCTGTGCGTGGAGCCTCGGGAAGGCCGTCTTCATGTGTTCATGCCGCCGCTGCCGTCGACCGAGAGCTATCTCGACCTCGTCTCGGCCATCGAGGCCTCGGCCGCAACGCTCGGTCTGCCGGTGATCCTCGAAGGCGAGCCACCGCCCCACGACTCCCGGATCGAAAAGATGGCGGTGACGCCGGATCCGGGGGTGATCGAGGTCAATCTCCACCCCAGCCGCTCCTGGGATGAGCTCGTGGACCGGACTTCCGTCCTCTATGACGAAGCCCGACTGACGGGATTGTGCGCCGAAAAGTTCATGCTCGACGGGCGCCATACGGGAACGGGCGGAGGCAACCACATCGTCCTCGGAGGCGAGACCCCGTCCGACTCCCCGTTCCTGCGCCGACCTGACCTCCTGCGATCGCTTCTGACCTACTGGCAGAACCATCCGTCATTGAGTTGGCTCTTCAGTGGTCTGTTCATCGGACCCACCAGCCAGGCGCCACGGCTGGATGAAGCGCGTCACGACGGGCTCCATGAGCTGGAGCTCGCCTTCCGTCAGATTCCCAATCCGGGATCCCGGATCCCGCCGTGGCTGGTGGATCGTCTCTTCCGGAACCTCCTCATCGACTCCAGCGGCAACACCCATCGGGCCGAGTTCAGCATCGACAAGCTCTATTCCCCGGATTCGGCGTCGGGGAGGTTGGGCCTGGTCGAGCTCCGGGGGTTCGAGATGCCTCCGCATCCGAGGATGAGCCTCGCCCAGCAGCTCCTGATCCGTGGGCTCGTGGCCCGGTTCTGGGACCTGCCCTACGAGAACGCCCTCGTGCGCTGGGGCACCGACCTGCATGACCGGTGGATGCTCCCGCATTTCTGCCGGACCGACTTCAACGAGGTCCTGCGGGATCTGCGTGAATCGGGCTATCGCTTCGAGGAGGGGTGGTTTGAACCCCACTTTGAGTTCCGCTTCCCGAGGATCGGGGATCTCTCGGTCCGGGACATCCATCTCGAGCTCCGGACGGCCCTCGAACCCTGGCATGTCCTCGGGGAGGAACCCGCCTCGGGGGGGACGGTGCGCTATGTCGACAGCTCACTCGAACGGCTTCAGGTCTCCGCACGGGGAATGATTGGGGATCGTTTCGCGCTCACCTGCAACGGCCATCGGGTTCCCCTTCATCCGATCGGTCCCCATGTCGAACAGGTGGCGGGTGTCCGTTACCGGGCGTGGCAACCGGCCCAGTGTCTCCAGCCGACCATCGGTGTCCACGCCCCGCTGGTGTTCGACCTCGTCGACACCTGGAACAGACGTTCCCTCGGGGGCTGCACCTACCATGTTGCCCATCCGGGAGGGAGGAATCACGACACCTTTCCCGTCAATGCATTCGAGGCCGAAAGCCGCCGACTCGCTCGGTTCATGACCCACGGCCACACCCCGGGACCCATCGCTGTACCTCAGGTCCATCGATCCCAGGAATTCCCCTTCACCTTGGATCTCCGATGCGTCTGAGGGATTGTGGGACAGCGACATCCGCCCCGGGGAAACCGTCTCCCCGCTGACGTCGTTCGCACACATCGCATGACCGACGCTTTCCCAGGATTCCCGGTCTTCCGGAAGAGGAATCCGCTAGGATCCTCGTCCGATGCATCGGCTCATGACGAATGTCTCGAAGGGTCTGGACGGGCCAGACCCCATTGGAGGGGTCTCCTCGAGTCTCTCGGTCGACTCGACCCCTCTGAGCTCTCAGCCCGTCGCGACGAGGGGAACCGAATCATCCGAGAGCATGGCATCACCTACAACGTGTACGGCGACCCCATGGGATCGGATCGCCCCTGGGACCTCGACCTCGTCCCCCTCGTCCTGCCTGCCGCCGAATGGCGGACCCTGGAGCGGGGGCTCATCCAGAGATCGCGACTCCTCAATCTCGTCCTCAGTGACCTCTACGTCGGCACACAGCGGCTTCTGCTCGACGGCTTCGTTCCGCCGGAGCTGATCTACTCGAATCCGGGCTTCCTCCGACCGTGTCGCGGCATCCCCTGCGCCCACGAGGCTCCCCTCCATCTGGCCGCGGTGGATCTGGTCCGCTCACCGGCCGGCCAATGGTTGGCGTTTGCCGACAGGACCTCGTCCCCCAGTGGAACCGGCTACGCCCATGAGAACAGAACGGTTCTCTCGAGGATTCTGCCAGACGAACTGACCGACGCCGGGGTGCGAAGACTCGGGCCCTTCTTCAGCGCCCAGCGATCCATGCTCGAATCGCTCGCTCAGAGGGGTGGGGACAATCCGGGCATCGTCCTGCTCACTCCTGGACCCCTGAACGCCACCTATTTTGAGCATGCCTATCTCGCCCGACATCTGGGGATCCCGCTTGTGGAAGGGGCGGACCTGACCGTCCGCAACGAACGGGTGTGCCTGAAGACGCTCGATGGGCTTCAACCGGTGGACGTCATCCTCCGACGGATCGACGATGGATTCTGCGATCCGCTGGAGCTTCGGGCCGAATCCGTCCTTGGGATACCAGGCCTGGTACAAGCGGCTCGTTCGGGGAATGTCACCGTTGCCAATGCCCTCGGTTCCAGTCTGATCGAGAGTCCCGCCTTCCTGGCGTTTCTAGGCCCACTGTTTCGCCACCTCCTGTCGGAGGACCCGATCCTTCCCTCGGTCGCCACCTGGTGGTGCGGCGTTGCCTCCGACCTCCGTCATGTCCTCGATCGTCTCGACCACCTTGTGATCAAGCCTGCGTTCGGGCGACGACGCGGACAGATCTGGTTCGGCCACCTCCTGGATTCGGCTGAGAGGTCCCGGCTCAGGGACCTTCTCCGGGCCCGGCCCAGGGAATTCATCGCCCAGGAATGCATGAGCCCCTCCTCGGGTCCCATCTGGACCCCGGATGGCTTCGATCGACGCTCCGTTCTCCTCCGTTCGTTCGTCGCTACCGACGGCTCCTCCTTCTCCGTCATGCCCGGCGGACTGACCCGGGTGGCTGCCTCGGCCGAGGACCCTCTGGTCTCCATGCAGCGCGGTGCGGGCAGCAAGGACACCTGGGTGCTCAGCTCGCCGGAGGATTCTGAGGAGGTGGGTCCACGCATCGCCTTCCAAGCCTCGGTCGACCGTCGTCTCCTCGGCCTCCCGAGCCGAGCCGCCGACTGCCTTTTCTGGCTGGGTCGCTACACTGAACGATTGGAACAGCGCCTGCGCATCCTCCGATGTGTTCTGGGTCTGATCGCCGACCAGAACCAGACGGGTTCGGTCAGTCAGCTCTCCGACCTGAATCTGCTCGTGCTGAGTCTTGGGATTCTGCCAACAGAGACCGTCGAGGACGCCAGAGATCCCGATCTGACCGAGCAGATCCTCGACTGGATCTATGGATCTTCGGCTCCCGGTTCGATCCAGGACCTGATGGGCAGGATCCGTCAGAACGCCAGCGCCGTCCGGGACCGGTTCTCAGGGGACACGTGGCGGATCCTCGGACGCCTCGCTCCGGGTCCATGGGACCCACCCGCGAGACAGTCGATCGCCCATGCGTTGGGGATGATCCAGGACCTCATCCTGAATCTCGCTGCGTTCAATGGTCTGGAAATGGAGAACATGACCCGGGGTCCCGGTTGGAGGTTCCTCGACTCGGGTCGCCGCCTCGAGCGTGGGACGGCCGTCGTTGGACTCGTCACCGCCACCGCCTTCATCCCGGGCTCCAGCGACGTTCTCCTGGGTCTTCTCCTAGAGATCGCCGACAGCGTCATGACGCACCGTCGACGCTACTTCTCGAGCGCCCGATGGCCGGATGTCCTGGAGATCCTCATCCGGGAAGTGTCAAACCCCAGGTCGCTCGCCTTCCAGCTCGCTGCTCTCAGGAACCATCTCGATGCCCTCGCGGGTGAGCTCGGTGTGGGGATCGACGACCGCTGGGTGGTCCTGATCGAAGGTCTACAGAATCGGATCGCCTCCGCCGACTTCGACCGGATCGCACCCTGCCCCGATACGTCCTGTCCGGAAGCCCTTGTGGGTCTCATGGAGACGTGTTCGCAGGGTCTCGCCGGCCTTTCAGACGACCTCAACCACCGGTACTTCAGCCACACTCTGCCTCGGATCAGCTGAGCCTTCCATCCCCGTCACACCCCACCATGCGCGAGCTGCTCTACGACATCGTCCACGTCACCGACTACGACTATCGCAGTGCCGTTTCCGTCTCCCACCATTTCCTTCGCCTCGAACCCAGGGAGACTCCGCGACAGCGCTGTATCGCCCACGAGTTCCGGATCCTACCGGAACCCTCTGTGCTGAATCCCCATGGGGACTACTTCGGCAATCGGGCCCACTTCGTCGCCGTCGAACGGCCTCACAGCACATTGACCATCACCTCCCGGGCCCGTGTTGCCGTCACACCGGCCTTTGTGCCGGACATCTCGGAGACTCCAGCTTGGGAGTCCGTAAGGGCGCGCTGTCGGGTGGACCGCACGCGCGCGACACTAGAGGCTCTCGAGCATTCGCATGCGTCGCCTCTTGTACCGACTTCCCCGGCTTTTGCCGACTATGCGTCGTCCTCGTTCCTTCCGTCCCGACCGATCATCGATGCCCTGTCCGACCTGATGGGTCGCCTCCAGTCCGATTTCCGGTTCGATCCCTCGGCGACGACGGTCTCGACACCGTTGGAGGAGTTCTTCCAACAGCGGCGGGGTGTCTGTCAGGACTTCGCCCACTTCCTGATCGCCTGCCTTCGTTCCATCGGTCTGCCGGCCCGATATGTCAGCGGCTACCTTGAGACCGACCCCCCTCCTGGAATGGAGAAGCTTCGGGGCGTGGATGCCTCCCATGCCTGGGTTTCGCTGTATTGTCCGGGAATCGGGTGGATCGATGCAGATCCGACGAACAACTGTTTCCCATCCCTCCGCCACATCTCGATCGGCTGGGGCCGTGATTACGCGGACATTTCTCCAGTCCGGGGGGTTCTGGTGGGGGGCACCGACCAGATCCTGAAGGTATCGGTCGATGTGACCGCGTTCGGCTCAACTCCGGACTCTGAGGGGAACTGATCGGGGTTCCTGTCCGGCCATTTTGCAGGATCGTCTGTTTCCTCGGAGTCTCCGGCGTATGGATCCCCCTTCCTGCGCCCTGAGTCCTGCGAGGCGCTGCCGCTCTCGGAATTGCTCCTCGCCATGCCCGGCCCGTGACACTTTGACGACCCTGATCCTGAAATCACCCTTGCCTTCATCACTCCGTTGACGCTTCTATTTGGTCCTCTTGGAGCGCGAGCGTAGCTCAGTCTGGTAGAGCGTCACCTTGCCAAGGTGAATGTCGAGGGTTCGAATCCCTTCGCTCGCTCCATCT
>CAZZKQ010000062.1:0-11226 GCA_964654875.1 uncultured Verrucomicrobiota bacterium
GCCGGGCTGGACCTTCCGACTGCCCAAGGTTCCGTGCGAGGTTCCGCACGCGGCAATCGGAACGAACGGCCGTGGCTCAACGCCGGAGGCCCACCTGGGACATCAGCCACGCGTACTCGAAGGCCACCTCCTTCAGCCGGTCATAGCGCCCACTCGCGCCACCGTGGCCGGCTCCCATGTTGCACTTGAGCAGCAGTGGGCGGTCGTCGGTCTTCAGGGTCCGCAGCTTCGCCACATACTTGGCGGGCTCCCAGTACATCACCTGGCTGTCGTTCAGGCTGGTGGTCACCAGCATCGCGGGATAGTCGCCGCGCCTCAGGGTGTCGTAGGGGCTGTACGACCGCATGTAGTCGAAGGCGGGCTTCTCATTCGGGTTGCCCCATTCCAGGTACTCGCCCACCGTGAGCGGCAGGCTGGCGTCCATCATGGTGTTCATGACGTCCACGAACGGCACCGCCAGGTGGACGGCCCGGAACAGGTCCGGACGCAGGTGGACCACCGCGCCCATCAGGAGACCGCCAGCGCTTCCCCCCTCGATCACCAGGCGATCCCTCGCACACACGCCCTCCTTCACCAGGGCCTCGGCGCAGTCCACGAAGTCGAAGAACGTGTTCTTCTTCCGCATCAGCATGCCGTCGTCGTGCCAGGCCTCGCCGAGTTCGTTGCCACCCCGGATGTGTGCGATCACATAGACCATGCCGCGATCGACCAACGAAAGCCGGGCGATGGAGAACCCGGCGTCCATGCCGAGTCCATAGGACCCGTAGCCATACAGGAGACACGGGGCCGTGCCATCGGCCTTCAAATCACGCCGTCGGAGAAGCGACAGAGGCACCCGCACACCGTCCCGGGCCGTGACCCAGCGCCGCTCGGTCACATAGTCCGTCGGATCAAACCGCCCCAGCACCGGCGTGCGCTTCAGCAGGGTCAGGGAACCGTCCGCCAGCGAGACATCATAGACACCCGGCGGGGTGGCCATCGACTGGTAGGAGAGCCGGAATGCGGACGCCCCCAGCTCGGGCGTGCCGGTGACCTGGGCCGCATACACCGGCTCCGGGAACCCGACCTCCCGCCATGCGCCGGTGCGACGGTCGTGGATCCGCAGGCGCATCAGGGCCTCGCGCTGTTCCTGGACCACGAGATGATCCCGGAAGACCTCCAGGCCCTCGATCAGGACATCCGATCGGTGCGGCACCAGCTCGGTCCAACGCTCCGGGGCGTCCACCGGCGCGGTGACCACACGGAAGTTCTTCGCGTCCCGGTTGGTCCGCAGGAACAGCACCCCGTCCCGGTGCTCGACGTCGTACTTGTGCCCCTTGGCCCGGGGCAGCACCGACCGGAACGTCCCGGTCGGCCCATCGGCCGGCAGCAAACGCTGCTCCCAGGTGTCGGTGCTCTGGAACGAGCACACGAACCACCGACGATCCTTGGTGCGGCCAACCTGAACGGAAAACAGCTCATCCGGCTCCTCCAGGACTCTCTCTGGGCTGCCTCCGTCCAACCGAAGACGCCACAGCTGGTTGCTGCGCTTCGTCACGGCGTCCTCGGTGACATACAGCGCCCAACTGCCGTCGGTGGACCACTCGAACGAGGTGACCCGTTCCGCGAGGGCCTTCGTGGTCTCACCAGTGACCAGGTCCTTCCGGTACAGCGTGTATTGGCGGAACCCGGTGGTGTCGGTGCTGTACAGCAGCTGGCGCCCGTCGTCGCTGACATCGAATCCACCCAGCGACAGGAACGGATGGCCCACGGCGAGGGCGTTCAGGTCGAGCAACACCTCCTCCGCGGCATCCGGAGCCGCCTTGCCATCGGTCCCGGCCCGCTTACGACACTGGATCGGATACTGCCGTCCCTCCTCGGTCCGGGAGTAGTACACGAAGGCCCCCCGCTGCAGGGGAACCGTCAGGTCCGTCTGCTGGATGCGGGACAGCATCTCCTGGTAGAGGGTCTCGCCGAAGGCCTTCTCCTGGACGGTCGACGCCTCCGTGTAGGCGTTCTCGGCCTCGAGATGGCGGATCACCTCGGGATTGGATTTCTCGCGCAGCCAGAACCACGGGTCGTTGACCGTCTCTCCATGCCAGGTGGAGAGATGCTCGATCTGGCGTGCGACCGGCGGCGACGGGACCGGGGACGTGCGGGTGGAATTCGACATGGTGCAGGAGGAGAGGAGTCCGACGGCGACGGCCAGCGATACGGCGGCCCTCCACTTTGGGATGCTCCCGCTTGGCGGTTGGGGACGGCTCATCGGATTCATTGGAATCGCAGGAATCGTGGCTTGGGGAGGATCGTGGACCTGGTGCCCGACCTGGAGGCCGGCCCGGGACACTGGAGTCTTCGTGGGCTAGCGACGGGTCTTCTTGCCGGAAGCCGGCGGCGGGGTGGACGGAGACGTCATCTTGGAGTCCCAGGTCTTCTTGAGGGACTCCACCCGCTCCTTCAGCTCCCGTTCCGAGCGCTGGAGATCCAGGACCTCCCGACGCAGCTCCTCGAACTCCACGGCGGGACGACGCTCGTTCCTCAGCCGCTCGAGGGCGGAACTGGCGATCCTCTGTTCCGGACTCGACCGCGACGCCCGGGCGAAGCTCTCGAGGACCGGAACCGCCCTTGGATCGCCCAGCGTGCCGAGGGCCCCCAGGGCGTAACGACGGAGCTGAGGACGCGAATCGTTGACCCGCGACACCAAATACTCCCGGACCGCTGACTTGTCCGTCTCGTTGCGCGCCAGCCAAGCCAGCGTCGAAACGCCGCTGCCCTGGACGTCCGTCGGGAGGGACGCGCCCCGTTCCTGCAGAAACTTCAGGAGATCCGGAACCACGGACGGATCCTCCCGGTCGCGCAGCACCCCGAGGACCGCACCCGCGATCTGCTGTCGGAACGAATTGGTGCCCAGCCACGACACCAGCTCCCGCCCCCCACCAGTCCGCGCCGGATGCCCTAGGAGACGGATCGCCGCCAGGCGGACATCGGGATGGGTCTCGTTCCGGAGCCGGGCCTCGGCCAACGTGGACACCTGTTCCCGATAGAAGCCCCCGAGGGCGTTCAGCACCGCGATCCGGACCCGCGGATCCGGCTGGTCCAGCGAGGTCGACAACGCCTCGAACGCCCCATCGGAATGGATCGAACGCAACGCCTGGGCCGCCTCGCTACGGACGGCGTGGATGGGATCCGAGTTGAGCGCCTCCTTCAGCGCCTCGACAGCCGCACGGCTCTGGCGCCGACCGAAGGCCTCCACCGCAAGGATCCGGCCGAGGACGTCGTTGGTGTCCAGGAGCTGTCGTCGCAGCATCGACTCCGGCGGATCGAACGCAATCTTGGCCAGGACAGTCTGGCCAGGGTCGATCCGGACCCGATCCGGCGGCGCGGGCAGCGGAATGTGGAAGTCCTGGCTCTGGCCCGTGACCTCGAGGGTCTGGTCGACCACGCCCTGCGACGTCACGAACCGGACCGGCAGCGGGACCTGGAACAGCGGGACCTGGTCGCTGAGCTTCTGGACCTGACGGACCGTGACCTTGGCGAGCCGGGTCTGATCATCCCACGACTGGTCGATCTGAAGCTCCGGGTGATGCCCGTGGTACAGCCACTGGTCGAAGAACCGGTCCCAGCTGCGTCCGGACACCTCCTCGAGCACCCGCTGGAGGTCGGACGTCTCGACGACCCCGAGGGCATGCCGCTGGAGATAGGTGGTGATGGCCCGACGGTAGAGGTCCTCACCGAGCTGGGATCGGATCATGTGGAGCACCCACGATCCCTTCGGATAGGCGCGGTACCCGAACTGGTCCATCGGCTGGGTGTAGCCCCGCCAAACGATCGGTGTGGAATCCGTGGTCCCGAGGACCGCACGGGCCCGCTCCAGCATCGCGAGCTGGAACTCATCCTGGCCGAGCTGATCCCGGGCCTGCAGGGCGTCGTAGTAGGTCGCGAACCCTTCGTTCAGCCAGAGGTGGCTCCAGTCGCGACACGTCACCAGGTCGCCGAACCACTGGTGCGCCAGCTCATGGGCCACCAGACCCCGGCTGCTCCGGACCGGGGCCGACTCCGCCGGGAACAACGTCCGGTCGGTCAGCACCGTGATGCTCGTGTTCTCCATGCCACCGGCCACGAAGTCGTCGACCGCGATCTGGTCGTACTTCGCCCACGGGAATGGCACGCCCAGCTCCTTCTCGAAGAAGCCCATCATCGAACGGGTGTCCTGGAACGACGACGGGGCATACTGGATCCGGCTGGCCGGGGTCCAGAAGGCCAGCGGGATGTCGCGGTAGCGGTCCTCGACCGCCCGGAGATGGCCGGCGACAAGGCAGATCAGGTAGCTGACGTGCGGCTTCTCCTGGATCCAGGTGACCGCGACCCGACCGGTGGCCGCGTCCGGGGTCGAGGACACCTGGCGGCCGTTCGACCGGACCACCATGCCCTCGGGAACGCGGCAGGTGACCTCCGAGGTGAACTTCTCGTTGGGGGCATCGTAGCAGGGGAACCAATGCCGGGCCTCGATCGCCTCCCCCTGCGTCCAGAGGTGAGCATCGCCCTCCGGATACCCCATCTCCGGTGTCCGGAAGTACAGGCCCTGGGTCGGCTCGGCGTGGTGCCGAAGCGTCACCGTAACCTCATGGTCCGGGGGCACCGGCTTGTCGAAGACCACCGTCACCTGGTGGTCGTCATAGATCCAACGCGCCACGGGATCCGTGGCGGTGACCGAGTCGATCCGCATGGCCTCGGCGTCCAGGCGCAGCTCCTTCAGCGGGAGCGCGATGGGCTTGAAGCGGATCGTGGTGACGCCGTCGACGGTCCGGGTCTTGAAGTCGGGGGTGACGTCGATGGCGAGGTGGAGGATGTCGATCTCCCGGCTCGGGGTGTACTGCGGGACGGTTCCCGAGGCGGCACGACCGGCTGCGAGACGCTGTCCAAGTGCGGTGCACCAACGGCAGTGGAAGGCCTCCTCCTCGGCAAGGCCCACGGTGCCCAGTCCCCAGAGGGACAGCGCCAGCAGGGATCCGAGTCGGACGAGAAGACGGGGGAGAGCGGGTCGGAGGGGGTTCATCGGAGGACGGGGCAGGTCGGGTCTCCCGGAAAGCTGTCCACTCGCCGAACCCCATCCAATCCCAAATCCGGAATACCGACATCCCTGGGGCGATCCGGGAGGCCCAGGGATCCGGCAGAACGGTTCTCGTCCCTGGCGGCCGACTCGACCGTCACCGGGCTTCCCGCGTCGTGGTGCCCGGCCTGGCCGCGGGGGATGACCCCCGGTCCGCTTTCGACACGGAAGGCACTTCCCGGACCCGGTGGTTCTCACTGTCCCCGACGTAGAGGGTTCCGTTCCTGTCGACGAACACGCCATGGGGACGGGCCAGTCGGCACCCGGTGGCGGGACCTTCGGGTCCATCGCCTCGGATTCCATCCCCGACCAAGCCCTCGATGCGTCCGGAGGCGGGGTCGATGACCCGGATGACGTGGTTCTCGGTGTCCGCGACGAAGACACGGCCATCCGGGCCCACCGCGATACCCTTGGGACCCGACAGGGTGGCCAGACGGGCCGTGCCGCCATCACCGGTCAGCCCCTTGGCACCCGTTCCTGCCACGTGGTGGGCCTTGCCGGTCCTCCGATCGAGTCTCCACACCTGATTCGCCTCCCGGAGGGCCAGCCACAGGTGGCCTTCGGCATCGAAATCCAGGGTCCTCGGCCCATTGAACGGCGCGGTGGAATAGGAGGCCCCGTCGTCCGTCGTCCCGCCTTTTCCGGATCCCGCGAAGGTCTCCATCCGCCC
This sequence comes from uncultured Verrucomicrobiota bacterium, assembly GCA_964654875.1. Lineage (GTDB taxonomy): Bacteria > Verrucomicrobiota > Verrucomicrobiia > Limisphaerales > UBA9464 > UBA9464. Next base: position 5,760 of record CAZZKQ010000062.1, read on the forward strand.
GGAGAGCGCATCGACGCGGCGTACCCGGTGGTTCCCGATGTCGCAGATGAACAGGTTCCCGTTCGCATCGAACTGGATGGAGATCGGGTTGTGGAGTGCCGCCTGGGTGGCCGCTCCGCCATCTCCGCTGAATCCCGGATGCCCGGTTCCGGCGACCGTCGTCACGATGCCACTCCTCGAATCCACCCTGCGGATCCGATGGTTCGACATGTCGGCCACATACAGGGATCCATCCGGCCCAAACCGGATCTCGTGGGGTTGGTCAAACTGCGCCTCCAACGCCGGACCACCGTCGCCGAGTCCCCCCTTTTTTCCCGAACCGGCGACGGTCGTGATCACGCCATCGGATCCGATCCTCCGGACCACATTGCCGTCGAACTCCACCACGTAGAGGGCGCCGTCGGGGCCACGGGTGACACCAAAGGGATTGTCGAGGCGGGCCTGCAACGCCGGACCCGCGTCGCCGGAATGCCCTTTCTTGCCCGTGCCCGCGAGGGTTCGCGCCGAACCGCCTCCCGACGCATTCCCTGCCTGCACCGCGAAGGCCATGAGGATCAGGCCGGCGAGAAGGAGCGGTGCCGTGCCGGTGCATCGGATCGGGTCCAGGGGCCCTCCAGACCTTGAACCTCCGGAATCGGCCGGCGGGGCGCTGGCGGTTCCCGGGCGGCGTTTCATGACAACCCCACGATCTTCCGGAACGCGGCACCCTCATTCAGGGTGGGCCTCTCCGGACGGCCGCCGTGGGTGTAGACCAGCTCCATGTTGTCGAGCCCCATCAGCCAGAGGATGGTGGCGTGGAGGTCGTGGACATGCAGTCGGTCCTCGACGGCCCGGAGCCCCACCTCGTCCGTGGATCCGATGGTCTGTCCGCCCCGGACGCCTCCGCCCGCCATCCACATGGTGAATCCCGTGGGGTTGTGGTCGCGCCCGGTGCCCTTCTCCGACATCGGCGTGCGCCCGAACTCCCCGCCCCAGACGACCAGGGTCTCGTCGAGCAACCCTCGCGCACGGAGGTCCCGAAGGAGGCCCGCGATCGGCTTGTCGGTCTGACGGAACAACGTTCCGTGGTTCTTCTCGAGGTTCTCGTGGGCGTCCCAACGGCTTCCGGCACCGCTGTAGAGCTGGATGAACCGGACGCCCCTCTCGACGAGCCGACGGGCCTGGAGACACATCCGGCCAAAGGTGGCGGTGTCGGCATCGTCCAGACCGTAGAGCCTCCGGGTGGACTCGTTCTCGCGACTCAGGTCGAGGGCATCCGGAGCCTCGACCTGCATGCGGAAGGCGAGCTCATAACTGGCGATGCGGGCGTCCAGTTCGGTCTCCTGGGGATGGCGGGCGGCGAACCGCCGGTTGAGTCGGTCCAGGAACCCGAGTTTTCCCTGCTGCTGGTCCGGCGTCAGTCCCTCGGGGGTGTTCAGGTGGGGGATCGGTTCGGAGCCGCCCTGCATGCGGACCCCCTGGTAGACGGCAGGCATGAAACCGGCACCCCAATTGCGGGGCCCATTGATGACCTGCGCCGGGCTGTCCTGGAGGACCACGAACGCCGGGAGGTTGGCGTTCTCCGTCCCCAGGCCATAGGTGACCCAGCTGCCCAGGGACGGTCGGCCGGGGAGAGTCGAACCCGTGTTCATCTGGCAGACGCCCGTCGAGTGGTTGATGCCGTCGGCCCAGCAGGACCGGATCACCGCGAGCTCGTCGGCACATTGCGCCACATGGGGAAGCCAGTCGGAGACCCAAAGGCCGGACTGCCCATGCTGTCTCCAGGTCCGCCGCGATGGCAGAATGGGGGATCTGAACTCACCCATGGCCGTGATGACCTCGCCGAAGCTCTCGGGGATCGGCTTTCCGGCAAGACGCTGCAGGTCGGGCTTTGGATCGAAGGTGTCGAGATGGCTGGGCCCACCCTCCATGAACAGGAAGATCACGCTGCGGGCACGGGGCCGGAGATGCGGACGGGGTGGATCGAGACGTTTCCCGGCCACGGATCCTGGATCCACGGCGTTCCGGCCCGACGCGAGGTCCGCCGCGGCCAGCTGGGCCAAGGCCAGCGCTCCGAATCCGCCGCCGGCGTGCGCGAGGAAGTCCCGCCGGGATCGAGGACGATGGGGCCGGAGGGAGTTCTTCATGCCGGGGTCACTCGACGAACAGGAATCCACTGGAGTTGAGCAGGGCGTGGCAGAAATCCGCCATCGCCAGAAGCCGGGCATCCGATCGGGGCAGCGACACCTTCCGGGCCGGACGCAGCTCATGGCCCCGGCCTGAACTGTCGAGGAAGGGGCTCGGCTTGGCCTCGAATCGCCAGAACCCGATCGCGGGGTCCGGAGTTCCTTCGTGGACCCAGAGAAGGCGGTCGGCCGCGGGCGTCGCCCCGGTCAACCGCGTGTCGTCGATCAGACCGTCCCACAACGCCTCGCCATTCCGCCGCCCGCCGAGGGTCAGCAGAGGATCCCGGACCGTGATGGCACCCGCATCGACCCGAAGCTCCACGGTCTGGAGCGGATCCTCGTCGTTCGACAGGTCCTTGAGGCGGAAGGTCACCGTTGTTGGCCCCCCGGGGGACGCGCCCACCGTGACACCGACGTAGTAGGGTTTGTCGGTGTGCAGGACGAGATCGGAACAGACCTCCTCGAAGACGGGCGACGCGGGCGGGTTTGGGGTGCGGGACATCTCGACCATCAGGGACTGGATCCGATGCCGGGATTTCCGGCCGGTCACCCCGACCGTCCACCCGGAGCCCGAGGCGTCTCCGAGGTGTGCGATCACACGCGGCGAGCCGTCCTCCGGAAGCGAGCGGAGATAGACGAAGGCCTCGAGGGTGACGGGCCCCGGATGCAGGCGACCGGTGAGGGGTGCGGACAGGGTTTCCTGCGAGGACCGGGGCGTGAAGACACCGGCTCTTCCATCACGGAACGGCATCCGTTCGGATCGGAAGCCGGCGGTCGCCGACTGGGCCAGTTCGGGATCCACCCGATGCACCTGCCTCTGGATGAACTCCACGGCATCGTCCACCTCCGTCGCTGTCGGATTCCTCCCGAGCGTCAGGAGGTAGGCCAATCCGACCGCATCCTGGGTGCGACCCGGCGCCGCGGCCTCGAGTCGCGCGGCCAGGGCCCGGGCCCGTTCGAGCATGAAGGGGCTGTTGATCAGCAGAAGGGACTGGATCGGAGTCGTCGTGACCTCCCGCGCCGCGGCACTGGCGAACTGCTGCGGGACATCGAAGACGTCCAGGAGGGGGTCCCGTGCATTGCGCAGGGCCTTGGAGTGGATCGATCGATGGAACTGGGAGGCATCCGCCGCACCCGGCACACGCTGGGTCCTCAGTTCGCCCGTCGCCTGGAGCAGGGCGTCCCGGATCTGTTCGGCATCGAGCCGACGGGTCCGGCCGCGCCAGCACCACTGGTTCTCGGGATCGATCTCCGCGGCCCGCTTCCAGTCGGACTCGACGGTTTCAGGGTGCCTTGGGCGACGGTTTCTGTCCGGACCGATCGTCTCCAGGCTCGAGGCCTGTCGGTAGGTCGCGCTGTTCACCAGGAGCCGGTGCAGGGATTTGAGGCTCCACCCATCGGCCACGAACCGCCGGGCCAGCCAGTCGAGCAATGCGGGATGGCTGGGGAGTTCGCCGAGCCGACCAAAATCACTGCTGGTCGGGACCAGGCCTCGACCGAAGTGGTGCTGCCAGACGCGGTTCACGAGCACCCGGGAGGTCAGCGGGTGGTCGGGACGCGTCAGCCAGATCGCCAGGGCGGCCCGACGGCCGGTCGTCGTCGGAGTGGAACCCTGACGGAGGGGTGTCAACGGGGCGGGATCGAGGACACTGGGGAATCCTGGCGCGATGGGTTCCTCGGGGTGTCCGGGGATGAAGGTCTCCGGGGCGACGGGGCCGACATCCCGGACGGTCAGCGTGACCGGGAGCGGCGCCGGTTTGAGCTCGTTGAATTCCGCAAGCGCCCGCTGGAGGGATCCATGCCGTTCCTTGTCGGCGGGTTTGAGCTGCGAGACCAGGCGTTCATGTTCGTAGGCGAGCTGCCGGTAGGCCAGCGCACCCAGCTGCTGCTCAAGCGGGGAACGCTTCGATTCCGGCTGACGGAGGATCGCCTGGATGGCTGGCGGAAACTTCGAGATGGCGGTCTCGGAGGACTTCGTCCGGTAGGGCTCCAGCAGGGAGTCGATCTCCCCGCGCAGGGCGGCGGTCTGCTCCTCCCACGCCCGGCCCTGTTCGTTCCACGCCAGCCGGGTCGAGGCGTCGGCAAGCGGGAGATCGTCGTGCAGTTGGATTCCGGCGAAGGCTGCCTGGAGGCGGTAGTAATCCTTCCTGAGCAGGGGATCGAACTTGTGGTCGTGGCACCGGGCGCACTGGAGGCCCAGCCCGAGGAACACATCGCCCGTGGTATCGGTGATGTCGTTGAGGATCGTGCTCCACTGGCCCGCCACGTCGCGGTTGTTGTATTCGTAGATCCCGCAGCGGAGGTAGCCCGTCGCGGCCAAGGCCTCCGGATCGTCGGGATACAGCTCGTCACCGGCCAGCTGTTCCAAGACGAACCTGTCGTAGGGCTTGTCGGCGTTCAGGGCGTCGACGACGTAGTCCCGGTAGCGCCAGGCGGTCGGACGGAAATCATCGGCCTTGTAGCCGTCGGAGTCCGCGTACCGGACCAGATCGAGCCAGTGTCGGGCCCAGCGTTCCCCGTAGCGCGGACTGTCCAGGAGCCGATCGACCAGCCGTTCATAGGCGTCCGGCCGGGGATCCTTCACGAACGCATCGATCTCCGCCGGTTCCGGTGGAAGCCCCCAGAGGTCGAAGCAGAGCCGACGGATCAGCACCCCACGATTCGCCTCGGGGGACGGGGTCAGCCCGTGGGAGCCGAGTTTCGACAGGATGAAGCGATCCACCTCGTTGCGGGCCCAGTCCGGGTCGCGAACCGAGGGCACCTGGACCGGCGACAGTGGCTGGAAGGCCCACCAGCTCCGGTCCGAGTCGGTGATGGGGCCGCGGAGGCGTTTTGAAGGGCCACGGTCCGATCCCCACCCGCTGGCCCCCTGTCGGATCCATTCCGAGAGGAGTCCGATCTCCTCGGGGCTCAACGGGTCTCCCTCTGGTGGCATCCGTTCGTCCGCATGTCGGGAGCGGACACGCTCCAGGACCGGACTGTCGGCGGGATTCCGGGGTGCAACCGCAGGCCTGCCGGAGTCACCTCCACGGAGCATCGCCATCCTCGAGTCGAGAACGAGTCCACCGCGGATCCGCTCCGCCCCATGGCTGTGGCATCCAAAGCATTTGTCCTTCAGAAGTTGGTGGACTTTCTGTTCCAGACCCGGTGGGTCGACCGGCGCACCGGTTGCCTCTGTCGGAACCATCAGGACCAGCGCCATAAGCGCAGCTCTCCCGAGGCGGGTGCAGAGGGGAATCACACTCCTATGGTATCGCTCCCCTCGGAAAGGCGCAATCGGAACCACGAGCGAGGCCGAATCC
>CAZZKQ010000063.1:0-11202 GCA_964654875.1 uncultured Verrucomicrobiota bacterium
ACTTCGAGAAGGGTTCGAGCTCCTTGTCGAGGGCCTTCAGCCATGACGCGGCCCCGCTGAAGCGATGGAAGTGGTCCCCATAGGTGAGGTGGACGATGTGCTTGAGGTCCAGGTGATCGATGATGTCGACGGTTCCATTGCCGTAGTGGCAGTCGAAGTCGACGATCCCGACCTTTTTCACCTTGTCGCGGCTCCGGAGCAGCTGCGCGGCGATGGTCAGGCCATTGAAGGTGCAGAAGGCGCCCCCGGAATGGTACTTGGCGTGGTGGAATCCACTGGTGGGCGAGAGGGCGATCCCCTGATCCAACGCATGCACGGCGGCATGGTACAGGCTGCCGGAGGTGTAGGGCAGGCTGTCGGCGACCTCCTTGAGCATGTTGCCGAACCCATTTTCCTGGAAGCCGTCCAGGACGTCGTCGACATACGCGCGCTCATGGCTGGTGTAGAGGTCGGCCCGGGTGAGCGGTGCCCAGTCGGACCGGATCTCGATGCCCGGATGGCCTTGGATGCGTTCGACAAACTTCCGGGGTTTGCCAGCACTGGGGCTGAACGACTCGTTGTCCGGGACGTTCTGCTCAGGCCGATAGAAGACGGCGATGGGGTTCTGGGTGTCCGCGGGGTGTCCAGTGGGCTTCGAGATCTTGACGGTTTGGCTTCGGGTCATGCTTCGGAACCATGATGACACTTCGGAGTGACAGGAGCGGACACACGGGTCGGCATGGTTCCTCTTCTTCTGTGGGGTCCGTCCCCTTGGAAACGAGGTCACCGCATCGCCCGTCTGCAGGCAGCGCAGAATCCCGGGGCGCCGGAGTCGATGGTTTCCCGGGAATCCACCGTCTCGTCCCCGACCATCACGCAGTCGATCCGGTCCTCGTAGGCGTGATGGTCGAGTCCACGGGTGTGGCCGAGCTCATGCACGGCGATCTGCAGCGCCCGCCGGGCGAGGGTTTCCCCGGACGGATCGTCGGCGCCCATCTCGTGCAGGCTTACGATGGCCGCGGGACGGCCGAGGTAGGCGAGCCCGAACAGGAAGTTGTAGGAGGAGGAGGGGACGATGTTGTCCTCCGTGATCCCAAGGTTGGCCCAGGTGCCCGGCCGGTGGCGTCGCAGGATCTGGCCGAGGAAGACCGTCGCGGATCGGCCCCGCCACCCGGGACGAAGCGAGGGGCGTTCGTCGACGAAGGTCGGCTGGATCACCACCTCCCGTCGGAACGCCCTGCGTAGGCCCCTCGCGAGGGGGCCGAGGACGCCATCGCGGACGTCGCCGAGCCGCCAGAGGGCGATCGCCCCGCGGGATCCCAGCACGACGGGCTGTCGGCAGGAGGTGCAGAATCGGCTCCCGAGGGGCAGAAGCAGGTCGCAGTGCTCGCAGATGTGGAGATCTCGCATGGGAGGGGCGTCATGGGAGCGGCAGGCCTCAGCCGGATTGCTCACCGCGGCGTGCCCTGAGGCGCCGCCAGAGGAGAGCGGCGATGCCGGTGGCGAGGAGTCCCCCGACAAGGAGCAGGACCGGGGCGAGGATGGCCAGGACGCTCGTCAGGGCGGCTGCGATCCATTCGAGGGTCGACACGATCGGATTGGCCAGCCCCGCGGTGGTGGCCAGCGAGAGCCCCCGGAGCCCCATCGTCCCGGTCTGGACCGCCGCGGCGATGCCGCCTCCGGCGATCAGCGAGAGGGACCAACGTGCCCATGGGTTCATGTCCACGATGAAGGTTCCCGCGACCACGGTCCCGGCGATCACCGCAGCGGGGGTCGCAGCCGCATCGAGGGCGTTGTCCAGCCAGGGGATGTAGAACGCGGCGATCTCGAGCACTGTTGCGGTTACCAGGCCGACCAGCGCCGGGGCGGATCCCAGCCAGGCAAAATCGGGCGCCGGATGCAGGGCCCCGGCGTGGATGCCGATGCCGGCGACGAGGAGCGGGACGAAGACCCGGAATCCGCAGGCCGCCGAGAGGCCGAGTCCCATCAGGATGCTGAAGAGGGTTTCCATGGATCAGGCTGGAATCCGGTGGGTGCGGAGCAGGCGGCTGCGTCGCCGGGGTCAGGTGGCCGGCTCCGGATCGCGCAGGCGGTGGACGAGGAGGGTGCGACGGCTGCTCTTGCCGGCGGCGGCACTGCGGATCGTCGCGTCCGATCCTCGGATGTGGATCGCCGACTTGGCTCGGGTGATCGCGGTGTAGACCAGTTCGCGGGTGGCGAGCCTGCTGTCGGGTTCCGGGAGGACGAAGAAGACCACCTTGAACTCGCTGCCCTGGGACCGGTGCACGGTCATGGCCCATGCGGAGTTCCGCTCTCCGGGCAGCTGGCTGAGTTCGAAGCGCAGGGGGGGCTGCCCGGACTTGCCGGGGAAATAGGCCACCCTGCCGGACCGCTCGGTCATGATCACGCCGATGGATCCGTTCTTCAGTCCTGTCTCCCGATCGTTGCGGTCGATGATCACGGGCTCGTTGGGCGAGCGGTCCGGATGGGTCCTGCTCATCTCCTCGCGGATCGCCCTGTCGATCTTACGGCTGAGTCCGATGGCACCCAGACCGCTTTTCCCCCGGAATGGTGTGAGGATGCGGATCCGATCGAGGGCCTTGAGGGCGCACATGGGTTTCTTGGCGAGGGCCACGGCCCTGAGGAGTGATTTCACCGTGTCAGGCATTTCGTCCCAGGTCGGACCACCGCCATGGTCGCCATGCCACTGCAGGTCGTTCTGCCCGGACGTCCTGTCCCTCGACACCTCATGGTTCCTGAGGATGTCGACCGCCCTCCTGGGATCCCGATTCTCGAGCGCCCTGGCGAGGTCGATGATCCCCTTGCACCCCTTGGAGCGATGGTTCTCAACCAGCCTGACCCAGGCGGGCGCGAGCGGGGAGGGGCTCCCGTCCTCGCCCTCCCGGACCAGCGAACCGAGGACATCCCCCTCGGCGACGCTCTCCAGCTGGTTCGGATCCCCGAGGAGGATCAGGCAGGTCGATTCCTGCAATGCGGCCAGCAGGGACTGCCAGAGGAGGGTGTCGATCATGGAGCATTCGTCGATGACCACCACGTCGGCCCGCAGGCGGTTGTTCGCATTGAAGCGGCAGGATCCGGTGGCCGGGTTGAACCCGAGCAGCTGATGGAGGGTGTCCGCTCCGCTGGCGATGCGGTCCAGCTCGTCCTGGATCGGCTTGAAATGGGAGGCGATCCGGATGCCCTTCACCGCATCGCGCATCCGCAGTGCGGCCTTCCCGGTGGGCGCAGCCAGCCGGATCACCGGCGGATTCCCGGGCCGGTCGTCGACCAGCAGGGCCAGGAGATGGGCGACGACCGTGGTCTTGCCGGTGCCGGGTCCCCCGGTGATGAGGGTGAGGCAGTTCTCCAGGGCGTGGCGGATGCCCTCCCGCTGGAGATCGTTCGGGGCCAGGACGTCGTCGTTGCCGGGTGCCTGTTCCTTCAGCCTCTGCATGAGGACGTCGGAGGGTTTCGACAACGGCTGCCGCCGTCGCCGAGCCCGGGCCAGGAGCTCCCGGGCGATGAACCGTTCCGCGCTGTAGTAGCGCCACGACTGGAGGCAGGTCTCCGCGCCCGCCCGGCTCAGCACCAGGGGTTTCGGGGTTCCCTCGACGTCCTCGGCCCGCGCGATGTCCCCCCAAGCCGAAGGATCGACCGGGATGCCTGTCGAGAGGTCCTGTGCCGTCCCACCCTTCATCGACTGGGTCTCCAGAAGCGCCAGCACATCCGTCGCCCGTTCGGGGGGCAGGCCCCACTCGCGGATGAGGAACTCGATCTCGGGCCGATCCGTCACGGGAATCGAAAGGGTCAGCGGGTGCATGGGACAAAGAGGGTGTCGAGGGCGGTGAGCATGGCATCGGAGGGCTGGATCCGAAGGACGCCGCGGGACGTGCCGGGCTCGATGCCGCGGAGGAACACCAGCCAGGACTGGTTGGCATGGGTTCGGGGAAGGTCCAGGAACCGGAGGTGTCGACGGAGGGCGACCAGGTAGAGGTGGCACTGCAGCAGGTAGTGGGAGTCCATGGCGCATTGCATCAGCTCCTCCTCGACGTAGTCCTCCAGTCCCGTGCCCAGCCTGTTGGTCTTCCAGTCGATCACCCCCCAGCTGTCCCCGGTGCGCATCAGCCGGTCGATGAAGCCCTGCAGGAAGCCTCGCCCCACCTTCTGGGAGAGTGCGTCGAGCCTGTCGGCATACTGGCTCTGGCTTTCCGGTGCGTGATGCCTGAAGCAGTCGACGAGATGGGCGAAGGAGACGTCCTCGCGCAGCGGCAGATGGAAGTGCCACTCGGAGGCGTGTCGATCCGGACAGAGCTGGTGGAGCGGGAGGTCGCCTGCGCCCGGGAGGCGGATCTCCCGAAGCCGCCCGAGGAGGTTCCCGAGGATGTCCTCCCATGCGGGTGTGCCGGCCGGTGGTTCCGGCAGCCTGGGTCCCTTCCGGAGATGCTCGGCGAGGGCGACCGGGTCGAACGGCCTGAAATCCCACCCCTCGATCCAGTCATGGAGGACCGTCCCCACCTCGGCTCCTCCCGGTGCGCCAAGGAAGAGATGGCCCGGGTCGACCCGGTGTGGAACCCGGGTCGTGGACTCGTCCTGATCCTCCTCCTCCTTCCGCGGCTCGTCTCCATGCACGCTCCGGTCCCGGGTCAGCGTGGAGAACGAGGTCACCCGCCATGGATCCGGGATCTTGGGTGGCATCGGCGCGGGGACGAGCTGCCCGACCTCCCCGGCGGAGTCCCTCCCCAGACGGGTGGCATCGGGATCCGGCGGGGGGCCGAAGGTCATCCATGGCCCATCCTTGGGCGGGGCGTCATCGCGGTGCCGCGCCCCCAGCCGCTCCAGCGCTGCCTGGTGGCGTGCGGCGCGGCCGGAGTTGACGGTGGCCTCCCACGTCCCGGAACACCCCTCCCCGGCGTCAGGCCTGTCGAGGAGCCAGTCGAGGGGGTTGACCTTTTTCCCCTGCTCCCGATTGGAGTAGCTGTAGCTGACCGTCCAGACCCGGACCTTGGCCCGGGTGAGGGCGACATAGGCGAGCCGCAACCGCTCCTCCAGCTGGACCGTGGCCAACCGCCATGAGGTCGTCTCCTTGTCCTCGCCCTCGAGGAGCCCCTGGTGGACCAGTTCGTCCCGGCGTCCCTCCGCCCCGGGCGCGGCGGCGTTGCGCAGGGTGTCGATCGTCCTGGCCTTATGAAGCGGCTCGGCGAGGTAGGGACAGAAGACGAGGGGGAACTCCAGTCCCTTGCAGGCGTGCAGGGTCAGGATCTGGACGGCGTCGCGGTCCGTGGACAGCTGGAGCTGCCGTTCCTCGACATCCGCGCGGGTCTCGGCACGGGTGATCTGCTGTCCGAGCCAGCGGACCAGATCCTCGGGAGAGTCGGCCTCGTCCCGGCTGGCGAGCAGCAGGAGATCGGTCAGCTGGCGGTGGTTCGTGGCCCGGCGTTCCCCGGTGAACGGGATCAGGGCGAGTCGATGCGTCACCCCGAGCGTCATCGGGCCAGGATCCGGCGACTCGAGGTCCGCAAACAGGGCGGCGAGCCCATGGTCCTCCCATCGGGACTTCCAGTGGGTGAAGAGATCCAGCCATTCCGTCGCCTCCGCGGTCGCCCCGTCGGCCGAGGCCGGGTCGTTCGCGATGAGCCGGGCCAGTCGCATCGCATCGAGGCCGATCAGCCGCGTCGCCAGCGCCGCCCGCAGCCCGGTCTTCCTCCGCGGTGTGACGATCGCCTTGAGGAGCAGCAGGAGATCGCGGGCCTCGTCCGTGTCGAACACGTCGGCCCCCGAGTTGATCACCACGGGAACCCCCCTCTCCTGGAGCGCCTCCGCCATGGTGTCGGCCTGGGCATTCGTGGCCACCAGCACCGCGATGTCGGCCGATGTGACGGGACTTTCCGCATGGACCTTCCCCCCCGGGTCGACGGTCCGGAGGACCGCCCCGTCCCGGAGCAGATGGGTGATGACGGTGGCGACCCGGGCCGACAGACCCCGGACGCGGTCGGTCTTCCCATTGAGGCTGCCCTTGCCCGAGTCGGGGAGCAGCCACACGTCGAGCCGTGACTGGCGCCGGCCGCCCACGAGCAGCTGAACGTCCCTGTCCAGACCCGATACGGCCGGCTCGAAGGTCATTGCCGGGTTCAGGAAGGGGCGGGGTCCCGCGAAGAGCCGGTTCACGGCATCGACCAAGGCCTGGGGGGAGCGGAAGGTCCGGTTGAGGGTGAAGCGGTTCCGGGCCTGTTCGCGGGCGGTGAGGTAGGTCTCCAGATCGGCCCCGCGGAAGCCGTAGATCGCCTGCTTCGGATCCCCCACGAGGATCAGATGCCGGGGCTGCTCCTCCCGGAGGAAGATGCGTTTGAAGATCGCGAACTGCCGGGGATCGGTGTCCTGGGACTCGTCGACCAGGGCGATCTGGTAGCGGTCCGCAAGGCGGGTTGCCAGGCGCTCGGCCTGCGCGGTCGGCCTCCCGTCCGGACCTGTCCCGTCCAGGGCGTCGTGCAGGGCACCGATCAGCCCGTCCTGGGTGATCAGCCGGTGGCGCCCGAGCGTTCTCCGCACGGCTTGGTCCACCTCATGGGCGAGCTCGAGCTGCCAGGCCCATTGCAGTTCGCTGGCAAGACGAACCAGCCGGGAGGTGTCCGCGTGCCAGGTCGAGGATTCGATGCCGGCCCTGCTGGCCTTGGGCACAGTGCCCCAGAGGAGTTTGACGGCCCGCGACACGGCGAACCAGAACCTGGCATCACGCGCCGATCCCTCATGGATCGGCCTCAGCCAGTCGATGGCCTCCGCGGAATCCGACGGCCCCCCCTTGTTCCACTTCGACACGGTTCCGACCCGCTCCCGGATGTCCGCCCAGTTCTCCGCCACCGCGAGGCTTGCGATGAGGGGTTCCATTTCGGCCCGCACCGCCTCCATCCGCCTGGGTTCCGGTCGGGGCACCGGTGGCGGGACGCGGCGAAACGCGTCCGCCACGGTCTTTGCGTCGTCGAGGGACCACTCCAGACCCGTTGCGATCGCCGCCATGAAGGGGTCCTTGCGGAGTCGACCGCTCCACGCCTGCCGCAACGCCAGCCGTCGCTGTTCGGAATCGTCGGTCACGACCTCGGGCAGCACCGGAAGTCCGCAGAGCGCCCCTTCCTGCTGCAGCGTCCGCTGGCAGAAGGCATGGATGGTCGATACGGCCAGATGGTCCAGGTTCGCCATGGCCCGGCGGAGACGGACCGTCGCCGCGCCATCGGCGACAAGCCGCACGCGGAGTGCCGCGATGTCCTCGGTCTCGACTCCCGGGTCCGCCACCGGTGGCGCCGCGAGGATCGCCAGGACCCTTCGGACCCGGTCGGCCAGTTCGCGGGCCGCATCCTTCGTGAAGGTCACCAGGAGGAGCCGCGACAGGTCGGGCAGCGTTCCTTCAAGGAGCAGACGCGGGACGAGATGGCTGATGGAGTAGGTCTTGCCGGTGCCTGCGCTGGCCTCGATCACCGTCAGCCCTGGGGCGAACTGGGAGGAGCGCAGATGGAGCGGCTGGGGGGATGTCGGGGTGTTCATGGTCTGGACGTCGTGGTCTTTGCCGGACGTTTTCCACGTCCCTTGCCTCCCGATGGGGATCCCGTCGCCCCAGCCGCCGCTTCCGCGGTCGTGATCCGGCCTTTCCACCATTCCGCCAGGGGCATGGACACCAGACGGCTCCACCGGATCCAGTCATCGACCCGGTCCTCCGAGAACGGGTCCGAATCCCGCCAGGCCAGTCGGGCAGCCGGCTGGAGGCCCTCACCCGGCGGGGAATTGTCCCGCCCTTCCTTCTCCCACTCCACCCTCGCCGGACCTAGATCCCGGGTCCCCAGATCCTCCGCCAGCGCCTTGGCCAGCTTTGATCCCGCCTTGGGTGCATGACACAGGGGGCGATGCCGTCCCAGCCGATGGCCTTCCAGGAAGCCGTCGAGCAGGGGCCGGGCTCTTTCGGGCGCGATCGATGGCAGGATCCAGCCGGAGGGACAATCGAGGCCCAGTACATGGCACTCGACGGGTCCGTCTACGCAGACGGTCATCAAAAGCGTCCTTAGGAAGGGTCCCAGTTGGTGTTCGGGCTTATCGTCGTACTCCCCGGGACGGTACTCCACGAGGCGACCGGTCGGATCCGATTCGGAGCCGGGAATCCACCTGCAGTCCCCCACCAGGTGCCCGCCGCCGGGAATGGGATGCTTCAGCGACTCGATCCGGATCCGGGGCAGGAGGCGCCGGAGGGCCGAGGCCAAGGGGTCGCACTCGAGGAGGATCCGTTCCCAGGTGAGCTCGCCGAGGGCCCCCGGCGGGAGCCGGCGCCCGGCTCGGAGTCGGGCGCCCATGACCTTTGGATCCCCGTCGCGGGACGAATCGAGCTTCGCAGCAATGGCCCTGTCCCGGGCGTAATATTCCTCGAGCGGTCCAAGGTCGATCGGCGCATCATCGAGATCCCGGTCATCGTCCTCATCCTCATGGGACGCCACCTCGAGGGCCTTGAGCCAGCCCCGTGCCGGATTCTTCCAGAAGGAGATCAGGTCCGTGAGGGCCAGTTCCGCCGGTCCCGGTCCGACCGGCGCGTCCACGCCACCGAAGAAGGGAACCAATCCGCCACTGGAGGGTGAGCCGAGCCCGGTCGCGATCGCATGGGCCGTCTGGCTGAAGGAGGGTGGCAGTGAGACGTCCCTCCGGAAGTAGGCATCGGAGAACGGATGCACCGGATGGGTACGGACGAGGTGTTGCGCTGGGTCCGGGGTCCCTGACCGCGGCCCCATCGTGTCCCGGGCGACACGGAGCAGGTCCTCGACGCAGGAGGACAGGGGCCCGTCGTGCGGGGTGCGCAGGCTGCGGTTGGAGGCCATGAGGATGAGGCGATCCGTGGGGGCGAGGAGCAGGTCGAGGAAGCACTGCCGGTCCTGGCCCCGCGGATCCTCGTCACAGACCTCCGGTCGCTCGACGAGAAGATCCCACGCGGGGAATCGGGACGGTCGGGGGAATGCGCCATCCTGGAGACCCAGGATCGCCAGGACCCGGCAGGGCAGGCCGTGGATCTGGTCCAGCCGGCCGACAAGGATCCGTCCATCAAGGCTGGTCCGGAGGCTCGTCTCGTTCTCGAGCCTGGCCTCCAGCCAGTCGAGGACGCCTCCGACGTCGAGCGGTGTCGGCGCCTCCACATCCCGCAGCTCCGTGAGGAGCCGTCGGGCCGCGGCGACGGGGTCGGCCTGATCCTCCGACCACAGGAGGTGTGTGATGGCGGCGTCCAGCCGTTCGGCCCAGTCGCGGGCCGGAACGGCGACCTCCCAGGCCGTGAGGTGGGATGCGACGCGACCCATCCACCCCGCGAGGGCCAGCTTCTTCGGCTCGCTCTGGGCGAGATCGCTCGCGAACGGCAGGACGAGGTGGCCCGCCCCGGATTGGGCGGCAGGCACCGTGCCGAGCCAGAGTCCCGCCACGATGCGTTCGATGGCTGCGGCCCAGGTGCCCTCCTCCCGACCCTCCGGACCAACGAACCCGTGGGTCAGGCCGACCTCGCGGATCGTCTCGATCAGGGTGGTTCGGATGCCGTCGTCGTCATCCACCCCGAGGTGGTGCTGCACCGCCGGGAGGCCGAGCAGGTCGATCACCTCGCTGGCGGTCCGACGTCCCAGTGCAAGCCGCAGCAGCGCGAGCAGGCCTGCCGAGACCGGGTTGGCTTCCCGGGCCGGGATGGCGGTCAACCGCACCGGCAGTGGGTTCGTCGGCTCCGGATCCGACACGACGCATGGTTCGTCCCCGGTGCCATCCGGTCGCGGCACGAGCGCCTGGGACGGCCGCGGGTCCCCGGGCCTCCCGACAGGCCCGAGGGCCGCCCCGAGCACCCCTTCGATCAGGGGGGCGTAGGTGTCGAGGTCCGTCACCGCGACGAGGATGTCGTGGGGCCTCAGATCCCGGAGGTCCCCCAGCGCCCGAAGAAGCTCGTCGCGGAGCACCTCCAGCTCACGTCGGGGGCTGTGGCAGCAGTGGATCTGGAGGCTGCTGTCCGTCCGTGGAACTGCAGGTGGGGTCCCGCCCGGACGGCACCGCTCCCGGAGATCCGACTGGATCCGGGACAGAAGGGTTGGGCTGTCTCCGGTGGTTGGCCGGGATCCGGGCCAGACGGGATCCGCGGATGGCAGACGTTCCCGGACCATCCGCAGAAAACCCGTTCCACGGTGCCCGAGGTTGGACATCAGGGGATTCCCTTCCGCTCCCGGGTCGTGTCCGCCGGTCCGGGGGCCCTCGTCCCTGGAATCCGGTCCGGTCACGGACGGCACCAGCAGGAAGCACTCGATCGCCCACCCCCGGCCGGCGAGCCTGCTGAAATGGTCCAGCATCAGCGGGTCGAGCCGGTCGTTCCCCACGACGAACAGGGGAGGGCGGGAGGGATCGGGAGCGTCGGCGGGGTCTGGATCCAGGCAGGCCGGATGGGGGATTCCGCCAAGCTCCGCGGCCAGACGGCGCCAGAGTTCCCGCTGCCACGCCTCGTCCTCCGGGGGTGTGTCGGCGAGGGAATCCCACCATCCGGCGGACGACCAGCTCCTGATCCCCTCCGGACGGAACCGTCCGTACCGCTCGAGCTGACGCGCGAGCAGTCCCGCGAAGGCCAGCCGATCCCGTGGGGAGATCCCTGCGCCGCCGTCGTCGACGCCCAGTCGCGGGGCGAACCCGTCGACATGCGGCAGGATCCGCCACCTCAGGGCGTCCGCCTTCCATGCTGCAAACGACCGTGACACGGAGACCGGCACCTCGTCCGCGAATCCGCGGGGATAGGTGGAGAGGGTCGCGAATTCGAGACCCATGCTCACGCCGTTCCTGCGTGCCAGCCCGATCTGGAGCCATTCGGCGAACTGGGATGTGGGCGCGAGCACCCGGATCGGATGCGGGATGCCCGTCTCCGCCGCGGCCCCGCGTTGGACTGCAGCAAGACGGTCGGAGAGGCGGAGGAGCACCTCTTCCGGACGATCACAGAGGCTCAGGGACAGGCTCATGCGGGGGAATGGTTACCAGGCTGGAGCAGCAGTGAATCCCGGTCCCGATGGACTGTCCACCCACGGTGTGGTGTCGACCCGATGTCGCCGGCCACATGGACGGGCCGGGGACAGCTCCTGGACCCCGGAGGCGGCAGAGCGTTGCGGTCCCCTGCCACCGGGCCGTCGGGGCGTCTTGGGCTTCGAGTCATGGAATCCATCATGAGGGATCGGTGTGACAGGCATGGACACA
>CAZZKQ010000064.1:0-11149 GCA_964654875.1 uncultured Verrucomicrobiota bacterium
TGACCAACGAGACGCTGGATGAGCCGCGGGAGCTGGCAGGCAACCGGGATTTCGCCAACATGGCGGTGGCGTGGTTGCTGGACCGACCCCAGTCGCTCGCCATCGGTCCACGTCGCATCCGCGAGTACCGCATCGTCCTGACGTCCCGACAGCGTCGGATCCTCAGCTGGGCTGCGATCGCGGGCCTTCCCGGAGCGATTCTCCTCGTGGGGCTTTCAATCTGGTACCGTCGCCGGATCTGACCTCCAACCCCGATGAACACCCGTTCCACATGGATCCTGGTTCTGCTGGCGTTGGCCCTCGGGGGATACACCTATCTGACCGGCCGACCTGAGCGCACCGCAGGGACGGTGTCGGTCCGGTTCAAGACCTTCGACCCGGCACAGGTGCAGGGCATCGAGCTCCTCCGGTCGAATGGAATCGTCCGCGTGGATCGTGCGGGGAACGGATGGAAGATGACGCTGCCTGTGGCCTATGGAGCCCAGAAGTCGTCGGTCGAGGGATTCCTGAAGGCGTTGTCGGAACTCCAGCCGCGGCGCGTCATCTCCGCATCCGAGCTGTCGTCGGCCGGTGGCACGAACAGTCTCCGGGCCTTCGGGTTCGACGACGAGCCGCTCACGTTGAAGCTCGAGATGGCCTCCGGGGCGCCCCTGCTCTACCAGATCGGAGGCCCGACCCCGCTGGGGTCCCAGTTCTACTTCAGGCAGGTCGGAGCCGATGGGGTGTTCACGGGTGACGACACCTTCCTGAAGAACCTGCCGCCGAACCCGGATCACTGGCGCGATCGGAGCCTGTTCGATCTCCGGGGCCAGCCCTTCGACCGCCTGGAGATCCGGGGCCCCACCGCCTTCACCGCCGTCCGGCAGTCCACGAACGGGGCCTGGCGTCTTGTGAAGCCGCTGTCGGCCCGGGCGGACTCCGAGCGGATCGAGGCACTCATCAACGCCCTCCAGGTGACGCCTGTGGCGGCCTTTGTGTCGGACTCCCCCCTGGTCGACCTCGCCGCCTATGGCTTCCAGCCGCCTGAGTCTGAATTCCTCCTGGGCCGCGGCACCAATGATCTGGTTCATCTCCAGTTCGGTCGTGTGCCCACGAATTCCCAGGAACACGTTTTGGTCCGGCGTCTGGCAACGACCAACGTCGTTCTGGCGCCCGTCCAGGCCGCGATGCTCCTACGACTTCCGATGCCGAACTTCCGGGACCGATCCCTGACGCCCCGTCTCGACGAGGTCTCCGAGGTGCGGTTCCGATCGGAGGGAGGCTGGGTCCGGATCGAGCGGCAGGGAACCAACTGGGTGGTGGTCGAACCGAGACGGTTCAGTGCCGATCCGGGGCTGATGGAGCAGATGATCCGCCAGCTGGGTGGCTTGACCATCGTCGAATTCCCCAACGATGTGCCTGCGGATCTCGGCCGCTATGGTCTCCAGAGGCCGGATCGAGGCTTTGTCCTCATCGCGGGCACCAATGAGCTGGTTCGGCTGGATTTCGGTTCCCAGGTCGGCCTGGACGACAAGGTCTATGTCCGAAGGGCTGACGAACCCAGCGTCTATGCGACGCGCCTGGGCGAACTGCTCCGTCTGCCGGAGGTTGCAGACCAGGTCCGTCTCATGCGTTTCGACCCCACCAATGTCGTCGAGATCACGGTCCATCAGAAAGGACGGCAGCGGGTCCTGACCCGAGGGGGGGATGGACGCTGGACCGCATCGCCGGGGGCATCGGGTTCGCCGGCGCCGTTCCTGGACGAGGCCTTGAACGAGACCCTGTTCCGTCTGGGTCGTGTGGACTCGACCCGATATCGGACGCCTGAGGACGAGCAGCTGGGACTGTTGAAGTTCAAGGAGGTCGATCACAGCATCGACCTGAGATTCCGTCCCGGAAGCGGTCCGGCAATGGTGCGATTCCAGTTCGGCGGCAGGAATCCGGCCAACAACATGTTCGCCCTCGTGCGGTTCGATACGGATGCGGACCCCCTGCTGATCGAGTTCCCGGTGGCGCTCTACGAGGACGTGTTCCGGGATCTCTCCGCCCCGTGAATCCAGGCTCGTCACCGGAACCCCGGGATCCTCGATCCGGGGAGGCTGTCCCAGAGGGGAAGGAACGGAGGTTTTTCTGGAGGTGCTGGAGGGGGTTCAAGTGGGGGGTTCGGCTGGCCTATCTCCCCGCCGGCATCCTGTTCTATCTGATCGTGCACCTGCACCAGATCGGCCTGCCGGAGTTCATCCGGGACCCACTGGTCGCCCAGCTGGAGGCCCAGGGGCTCCGCCTCGAATACAGCCGGATCCATCTCGAATGGGGAGAGGGGTTGTTCGCGGAGAATGTGCTGGTTCACTTCCGCGGTCGTCCCGAGAGCCAGTTCGCCTACTTCCGGAAGCTGGAGCTCCGGATCAACCCACTCGCCCTGTGGGATCCGGAGCTTCCGATCGTGGAATCGCTCGGACTCGTCGGAGGCGAGGTGTCCCTCCCGGTCGACGGCTGGCCCGGGGATTCGGCGGCGCTCATCAAGCTGAACCAGATCGTGGGTGACCTCGAGTTTGAGGAATACCACACGTGGCGGCTCACGGGATTCTCGGCCCGGATCAACAGCATCTTCTTCGAGGCCATGGGCACCCTTCGGGGAACGTCCAGCCTGTTCTCCAGCCGCAGCGCGGTCCCTCGCGATGCCACCGCGCCGGTCCTGTCGGTGCAGAGTGGTCCGCTGGCCCGGATCCTGAACCGTCTCGAAACCACCGGCTTCAGGAACCCGCCGAAGCTCGCCTTGGCGTTTGCGGTCGACGGGGAACATCCGGAGCGGTCCCTCGTCGAATTCCGAATGGAGACGTCTGGTGTCACCAATGACCTTGGAACCTTCGAGGGGGTTCGCCTTCGGTTGAGCGTCTCGCCGGATGCCGAAAAGCCTCCGACGTTGAGGGGGCTGTTCCACCTCGACTCCGATGCGGTCCGGACGTCGCTTGGATCCTTCGGAGGATTGGCCTGGCAGGTCGGGTTCCGGGTCGTGGCCACGGAGGCCCGTCCCTCCCATCTGGACTGGCAGTTGAACGCCCGTTCCCTGGAGCGGGATGGTCTCAACATCGGTCGGCTTCAGATCAGAGGGGTGACGCTGGCCACCAACCGATTTCCGGAGGTGTCGACAGATGAAGGGATTCGAGCGATCGCCCGTGCCGGTCTCGATCTTGAGGGGGGGTACCTGAGCCGGCTGGACCTCCGCTTCCAGGACCTCGTTGCAGCCCGGGGTTCGGCCACCAACGCGTCGATCGAGGCCCGGATCTGGAATTCCACGAATGACTGGAACCCTCGGGGTTTCGACTTCGAGATGGCTTCGGAAGGCCTGCGGATCCAGGGGAATGAAGCGGCGGGGCTCAGGCTCCGGGGCAGTATCCACCCGGTGCCTTCCCACCGCCTTCCGGTCGTGTCGGCCTTCTGGACGAATCTTGCCCCATGGCGGCTTCACCTTGAGCCGAGTCTCGACCATCCCGTTCTTTCCACGGGATTGCGTCTCGGGTCGCTCGGGTCTCGCTTCGACTGGGTCGACGGACGTGCCTCCATCACCAACCTGGAGGCCCGGTTCGAGGACGGTGTGGTGGTGGCCTCGGGCACGGTCGACGCCGGGGCGCGTGATGTGGAGGCGACTCTTCGGGCCGACGTTGGGATCCAGGGTCTGTCGACCGTCCTGCCTCCCGAGCTCTGGCAGTCGTGGTCCGGCAAGGACATCGGGACCAACTCCAAGGTACGGCTCGCGGTGGCGGCCTCGGGTAGACTGCCGGAGTGGACAATTCCGTTCCGGGAGTGGAAGGAGCCGCTCCGCCGTGGGTTCTCGCTCGGGGCAACCCTTGATGCAGCCCCTGTGTCGTGGGGTGGGGTGACCGTGGACGAGGCCGGCCTGAGGGCTTCCTGGAATCGGGAACGGGTTCGGCTGGAATCCCTCCACGTTTCAAAGGGTGGCGGCAGGGTGCAGGCGGATGGCACTTGGGATCCTGCCGATGGGGACTTCGACGCCCGGGTTTCGAGCACCTTGGATCCGTTGGTGCTCCGCCCTCTCATCCGGGCACCTGGATTGGCCCGCCAGTTCGACATGATCCAACTCGCTTCCCGACCGCAGATCCTGGCTGAGGTCCGCGGCAACACCCGGAGCGTCGCGGATCTCGTGGGCACCGCCCGGGTGTCGATCACCAACGCCATCTACCGGTTGGAGCCCGTGACCGAACTCCGCACCACGGTACATTATGCCAACGACAGCATCCTCTTCATCGGGACGGATCTCCTCCAGTCCACCAATCGGATCCTGGCTCCCTGGATGAGGTTCGATCCCAAGGCGAATCTGCTGTGGTTCACCAACGCGACGGCGAGGGTGGATCTGGCATCGCTCGCCCGGGTGATCGGTCCTCGGACGGCCGAGACACTCGGGCCGTATCATTTCCCGGTCCCGCCCGAGGTCGAGGTCAACGGCGTGATCCCAACCGAGGATGAGGCCGAGGCGGATGTCGTGTTCAAGGCCCGGGCTCCAGCGTTCGAGTGGTGGTACTTCAAGTTCACGAACCTCGTGGCCACCGTTGGATGGAAGGGCGACCGGCTTTCGATCACCAATGTCACTTCGGGTTTCTACGGCGGATCGCTCGAGACAGACATACAGCTCGACATGACGGAGCCCAGAAACACCCGCTTCACCGCGGATCCGAGGTTCAGGGATGTCCGTGTGGATCTGCTGATGGAGGATCTGGCGATGCGGACGAACCAGCTTGGGGGGCTGCTGAGTGGTCAGGTTCTGGTGGAGCAGGGGCAGAGCCGAAAAGGCATGCCTTGGAAGGGGCGTGGCAACGCCGAGATCCGGGATGGCCTCCTCTGGGGACTTCCGCTCTTCGGACTTCTCTCACCGGTGTTCGATGCAGTGGCCCCGGGCATGGGCAAGGCCCAGTTCAATGCGGGCACCGGCATCTTCACCCTGACCAACAACACGGTCGATTTCCACAGGGTCGAGCTCATCTCCTCGGCCATGCGTCTCGACCTGAAGGGTGGAGTCGACTTCGACGGCAACGTGGACCTGGTCCTCGAGGCCCGTCCCCTGCGCGATGTCCCGCTTCTGGGTGCGATCCTCGACCTCGTCCTCGCTCCGTTCACGAAGCTCTTCGAGTACAGGGTTGGCGGCACGCTCGGACAGCCGGAGGCTGAGCTCCGGCATGTGCCGTCCTTCCTGCTGGCCCCGCTGAGACCCTTCAAGGTCCTGAAGGGGGTGTTCCAGGGTTCTGAGCCGAAGGGCGGGTCGGGCCTTCGGTGAACTTTTGAAATCCCAGCGAAGCGTCCCCCCCTGAAAAGCTAGGTGGTGCGGATGACGGCTTTGAATCCGTCGATCACCGCTGTCCTCTGCTCCTCGCTGAGCTCTGAATAGATGGGAAGACTAAGGCATTCCATGGCCCAGCCTTCCGCTTCCGGGAAGGACAAGTCGGAAGGGATGACGCCCTTGAAAAGCCCAAGCTTATGGAGCGGGAAAGGGTAGTGTATGCCGGCGCCGACACCCCGCTGGTTGAGATCTGCAAGCACGCGATCACGGTTGGGCACGCGGATCACGTAGAGATGGTAGACAGGATCGCGACCCGGCATGTCGCAGGGGCGCGCCCAGGATCCAAGCCGGTCCAAGGCGTTGCTGTAGAATGAGGCGTGGTCGCGTCGGCGTGAGTTCCATCCGGCAAGCTTGGCCAGCTTCACCGAGAGGATGGCGGCCTGGAGTGTGTCGAGACGGCTGTTCAGCCCCATCTCCTCGTGGTGATATTTCTTCCTTGAGCCCCAGTTCCTGAGGAGGACCAGTCGGTCGTACAGGTTGGAGTCGTTGGTGGTGATCGCTCCCCCATCGCCATAGGCCCCGAGGTTCTTGCCCGGGTAGAAGCTGAACCCGGCGGCATCACCGATCGACCCGGCGGCGCGACCGTGAAACGTGGCGCCATGGGCTTGTGCAGCATCCTCGTAGACCTTCAATCCGTGGGCCTTGGCCACCTTGTATATGGCGTCCATGTCAGCACAGCGGCCGTAGAGATGGACCGCCATGATGGCCTTGGTCCGGGGGGTGATTGCCTTCTCGATCTGATCTGGATCGATCAAGGCATCCTCCCTTCGAACGTCCACCATGACAGGCGTTGCTCCCGCAAGCATGACTCCCAGCGCGGTGGCCACAAAGGTGAACGCGGGCACGATCACCTCATCGCCCGGACCGATCCCTGCGGCCCTGAGAATGAGGTGGAGTGCGTCGGTCCCATTGGCGACCCCGATGCAGTGCTTGGCGCCGCTGAAGTTGGCGAAAGACTCCTCGAAGGCCTTGACCTGCCTGCCGAGGATGAAGCCGGTCTCGTCCAGGACCTCCTGCATCGCGGTGGCAACCTCCGATGAGATGGAGCGGTATTGGGCTTGCAGATCAACGAGGGGAATTTGCATGGGTAAGAGGGTTGATTGGAAGGTCACGTGGAATGGGATGCACCCGACAAGCTCAGACTTGGACCGCCCGGGAATTCTCCTTGAGGGAGCGGTCTGCGGCTTCCAGTGCCTTGAGCACCCGAAGTCCACCCAGGGCATCGTTGATCAGCGTGGTTCTTCCGAGGACGCAGTCGATGAAATGAGAACACTCGGCGGCTAGGGGCTCGCCGCCGCCGAGGTAGGGGATGAGGACATCCCCGTTCCGGATCTGGGTCCTGAAGCTCCCGAAGCTGTCGGAATAGATCGGCTCACGCTCGATCGCCACGGATTTGTTGTAGATTCGGAGGGGATTGTTGAGATCGATATCGTCGAGGACCGCCATCTTGTGTTCACCCACGACGGTGATCTCCCGCACCTTTCGAGGATTCAACCAGCTGGCGTGGACGGATGCGATGATGCCGTTGGGATACTCGAAGCTGGCGAACACGACATCCTCGATGCCGGGCTTGATGAAGGCCTTCCCGCTGGCGGTGACGCTCAGGGCCTCGGTCCCCAACCAGTGGTCAAAGATGCTCAGATCGTGGGCCGCGAGGTCCCAGAGGGCATTCACGTCGCTTCGGATCGGGCCAAGGTTGGTCCGGGTCGAGTAGATGTACTTGACCGGACCAAGTTCACCGGAACGGATGATGTTGCGGAGTCCGCGGACGGCGTTGTTGAAGAGGAAGACGTGACCCACCGCGAGGATTCGCTTCCGCTCCTCGGCGATACGGATCAGCTCGGTGGCCTCGGAAGAGGTCAGACAGATTGGTTTCTCGACGAGGACATGCTTGTCCGCCTCCAAGGCTGTCTTTGCGAGGGAGAAGTGAGTCTTGGCTGGTGTGGCGATGACGACCGCATCGGCCTTGGGATCCGTCAGCGCAGCAGTGCTGTCCGTGGTGAAGCCGCCCACGCTGGGGATCTTCTGTCGGATGAGTTTGAGCCGATCCTCGGAGATGTCACAGACCAGACCCACTCTGGCGTCGGGGTGGGTGGTGAGTGCGCGCACCAGGTTTGGACCCCAGTGACCGACGCCGACGCAGTTGATGACGATGCCGTTAGCCATGGATTTCTATCGTTTGAGTTTCAGTCCGAGGATGAAGACCGGCCGGAGGATGTCCCACCATCCCACCACAGGCTTCATCTTCGTGATGCCGAGCTTTTTTGGGGGGTAGATCTTGGTGCAAGGCACTTCCGTGTGCTGGAAACCGAGTGTGATGAACTTGTAGAGGATGTAGACTTCGAGGGCGTAGCCATCGAGCCACGGCTGATCCAGGTCGATACGCCTGTCCGCGAGCCGGTCGAGGCGGAAGGCCCTGAAACCGTTGGTGGATTCGGTGATCTTCTTGCCGCAGAACAGGCTGAGGAGCCAGGGGTGCAGACGGGTCGCGAATTTGCGGTAGGCGGGCATGTCTCCCCCGTACCGACCTCCCGACAGGAATCGTGAACCCATCACGATGTCCTGCCCGGATTCAACGATTGGATCTAGAAGCTTTGGAATCTCCTTGGGCTCGTCCTTGTTGTTCCCGGCCATGAAGATGGCGACATCCATGCCTCGGCCCTGAGACAGTCGGATTCCTGAACGCAGGGCGGCTCCTACGCCAAGAACGGCCCCCAATGACAGAACCTCGGCCCCCTCGGCCCTTGCCACGTCCGCCGTGCGATCGGTCGAGCCGTCATCGACCACGAGGATCAGGTCCACGAGGTCCTTAGGCACCCTGGAAACGACCGCGCCGATCTTGGACTCCTCGTTGTAGGCAGGGATCAGGACTGAAACTTTGAGGCCTCTGTACACGTTCGTCGTGGTCTGAATTGCGATTCTGTTCGGTGGGACGCGCCGCCGTCCGATCACTCAGGAAGGGTGATGATCTTTTTGCAGGTGGAACATGCCCGATGTTCATCCAGTTTGGAGCCGCAGAAGCACACCCATCCCGATACCCGGGCGGGATTCCCCTTCATCAGTGCGTGGGGAGGAACGTCCTTGGTGACAACCGACCCGGCAGCGATCATGGAGTGGGACCCGACGTTGACGGGAAGAATCACCGACCCGGCTCCGATGGATGCCCCGCGACCTATCCGAGTCTGCCCAAGCCAGTTTGACGGCGTGCTGTAGCGTTCAGCCGCCGCCGGCATCCTCGGGCTGCGGGGTTTGAGATCGTTCGTGAAAACCACCCCGGGGCCAACGAAGACATCATCCTCGATGGTCACACCGTTCCACACCATGACCTGGTTCTTCAAGGTCACCCGGCTACCCAGAAGGGCTCCTGCTTCCACAAAGGCGTGCCCACCGATGTTGCAGTTCGAGCCGATGTGTGCGCCCGACATCACCTGGGCGAACGCCCATACCTTGGTGCCTGCGCCGATATCAGAGGTTTCCACGAGAGCCATCGGATGGATGAACACCTCGTTATTCTTGGCAGTGGATTGCATTCGGGAAATCGCGGTTGCAGGAGCCGTCAGTTAACGGTGTCAGGAGCTTGAGGCCTGCTCAAGGGATCGCTGTGGTCGCAACCCGGGATGTCAAAGGCTTGATGGGCCTCGTTGGTCCGTGGGCGCGGAATGGATCAGTGGTGGTTGGACTCATTGCGATCAAATCGACTTTGGACCCCTTCGGATGCAAGCGGTGAGCCATTCTCACTTCTGCAACACCTCGCAAAACCGCTGGAATCCGGACTTTGGTGGACCTGTTTCGACGGGATTGTGTGGTTGAGCCCGAATTTGTGGTGGCAATCGGAGATTCGGGTGGGACCTGCACTGGCGGATCTCGTTTGGACCGTCACTTCGGATGCCGTTTATTCGGGTAGGCCGGACGGGGAGGAACGGGCCTCGGATCTTTGCGGATCAGTTCCTCGAGGTGTTTCACGGCAGCCTCGAGCTGCGCATCGCGACCGTTGAAGGTCGCGTGGGGCAGATTGTCCACGACGATGTCGGGATCCACCCCGTGGCCCTCGATCAGCCACTGACCCTCCGGTCCGTACACGCCCAACTCAGCTGCCGTGGCCATGCCGCTGTCCACCAGCCAGCGGCGGGCACTGAGCCAGATCTCGCCGCCCCAGGTCCGGGTGCCGATGACTTTCCCGAGTCCCAGCCGCTTGAACCCCTCCGAGAACGCCTCGCCGTCGCTTGCGGTCCGCTCGTTGCAGAGAACCACCATGTGGCCTCGGAAGGCATACTGCATGTTCCAGGTCGGGTTCCCGACGCGCGGCTGCCAGAAGAACCACGCCTTCCGCAACAGCTTGCCGAGGATCCAGGAGTCGATGTTGCCGCCCCGGTTGTTCCGGACATCGATGATCAGGCCCTGGCGTTGGAACACCGGATAGAATTCACGGGCCCATTCCGCGATGTTGTCCGTGCCCATCGCTCGGAGGTGGACATAGCCGATCTGACCCTTGCCCAAGGCGTCCACGGTCCTCCGACGGCTGTATTCCCAGTCATCATACCGGAGATCCGCCTCCCCATCGGCGGTGATCGGTTTCACGATGATCGACTTCGGAGCGTTGGTGTCGGCTCGGCGCACCTCCATCAGCACCTGCTTGCCGGCCTGCTGGCGCAGCAGGGATTCCAGAGGAACCCCGGCTGTGGTGGGACGCCCGTTCACGGAGGTGATGACATCCCCGACCTTGAGACCGACCTGGGGCTGCAGCAGCGGGGACAGGCCCCGGGGGTAGTCCGGGTCGCTCTGGTAGATGGAGTCGACACGCCAGCCACTGGCGCTGGGGTCGAAGGTGAAGCGGCCGCCGAGCGAGGCTGGACGGATCTGGTCTGGGCCATCCCGTTCGTCGCCGTATCGGACAAAGATGTGGAGCGTGGAGAGTTCCGCTGCGAGTTCCGCGATCACTTCACTGAGTTCGGAACGGTCGCTGACCCGGTCGACGAGCGGCAGGTACTTGTCGCGCAGAGCCGTCCAGTCCACGCCGTGCATCCCTCGGTCGTAGAAGTAGTCGCGGAGCATCCGCCAGGACTCGGTGTAGATCTGACGCCACTCCTCGCGCGGGATGATCGAGAAGGTCCAGCCATCGAGCGGGAACCGATCGTCCAGCTTGGCCGGAGCACCGGCATCGCTCGCGATGACATGGAAGGCGTCACCCTTCCGGATCAGGAGCTTCTTGCCGTCGCCCGAGAGCTCGTAGCTGGTGATATCCTCGACGAGGGTCTTAGGCTTCGGGTCCTTGTTCGTGATCTCGAGCTGCCGGAGCTGTGACTTGGAGTCGAATCCGGTTTCCTTCGAGAACCAGAGCAGATGCTTCTTGGTGGCGATGAGCTGGCGGTAGTTGCCCGCGGGGACAGGTACTTCGTAGAGACGGGTCTGGAGCCCGTCCACATCGATGGCGACCGCCTCTTCCTTCTTCTCGGCACCTTCGCCCGGGGGTTTGCCGTCCTTGCGCTTCTCGCTGGAGGACTCCTTGGCCTCATCCGGCCTCTCCTCCTTTGGGGGCTTCGTCGTGGTGAGTTCCGTGGGGCTCCGGAATGGCCATTCGACATCGCGCTTCAGGGCGATGGCGAAGACCTGGGTCGTGTCGGTGAAGAAGGGGTCCGGTTGCCGTGGCCCCCAGGGGCTGCCCACGAGGGAGCGAAGCTGGCGATCGGTCAGGAAGTACAGCCACTTGCCGTCGGGAGACCACGCCGGACTCCCGCTGTCCACGCGATCGCTCGTGGCCACGACCCGGGTCGCCGTCTCGACCTGATGGAGAATGATTTGGGGATAGCCATTGGTGGC
>CAZZKQ010000065.1:0-1424 GCA_964654875.1 uncultured Verrucomicrobiota bacterium
GACGGACATGGAGGCAGCACATCTCGTCCCCCAGAAGTTGGGCACCACGCGAACCGCCAGTGTCCCGGAGCTCCGGAAACTCCTTCTGAGAACCCCGAGACGGTTCCAAACGGCCTTCGGATACTGTTCGTGTGGGCTGGACTGCTGCTGGCCGGCTGCGCCACATCGTCGTTGGGAAAGCATCACCCGCCATCACGGTACGAGTTTGAACGCCCTCAGATGGGACTCCCGTTCCGACTGGTCCTCTATGCCACCACCCCGGCATTGGCGACGAACGCGGCCGAGGCGGCGTGGTCCAGGATCGCCGAACTGAATACCATCCTGAGCGACTATGAACCGGAATCCGAACTCAGCCGACTGTCCCGGACCGGCGGATCGGGAAGGTGGATTCCACTGGGGCGTGACCTTTCCCGTGTCCTGATCGCTGCCAACATGCTATCGCGAGACAGCAACGGGGCATTCGACGTGACCGTGGGACCCGAGGTGGCCCTCTGGAAGCGGGCACGGCGTCAGCGGGAACTGCCCTCGAAGACCGCAATCGCCGAGGCCCGCCGGCTGAGCGGTTGGACCCTGGTCGAGCTCCGGCGACGCAGCGGCATGCACGAGGCCCTGGTGGCGAGATCCGGCATGCGACTCGATCTCGGGGCCATTGCGAAAGGCTACGCACTCGACGAGGCAGCACTCGTACTGCGCCAGGCGGGAATACGACGTTTCCTGCTGGCGGGCGGAGGCGACATGGTCATGGGGGATCCTCCGCCTGGACAGACCGGATGGAGGGTCGAGGCCGGAGTGTTCGACACCCCAGAAGCTCCAACCCGCCGGCTTCTGCATCTCGCCAATACGGCCCTCGCCACATCGGGTGACAGCTTCCAGCGTGCGGAGATGGGGGGTGTCCGCTACTCCCACATCGTCGATCCCAGGACGGGTATCGGCATGACCGATCACAGCCTAGTGACCGTGATCTGCCCCTCCGCGATGCTTGCCGATGCCCTATCAACCGCGGTCAGTGTGCTTGGGCCTACCGGTGGCCCCGATTTTGCCGCACACCATGGCGCCGAGGTCTGGATACTCCGAAAACCCTCTTCAAAAGTGGAGGAGACCCAATCTGCTGGTTTTCCCAGGGAACAAACCCCTTCCCCGCACGAGGGTCGGTAGACCCGACCAAAACGGGTCTTCGAACGCGATGCCTATCGCAAAGGCTTCCCGTCCCGGACCAAGTCCACCGCGCGCCAGAGGTACCAGCTGGCTGTGGTTCGGTATGGACGCCAGCGTTCACCGAATTCCAACAGCTCCCGGGGCCGTGGCATCTCCGGAAGTCCGTGGACGAGCTGGAAGCCGTTCCGAACCCCGAAGTCGTCCGCCGGCAGGACATCGGGGCGGGCCAGGGTGAACATCAGGAACATCTCGACGGTCCAGCGACCCAC
>CAZZKQ010000065.1:1434-11046 GCA_964654875.1 uncultured Verrucomicrobiota bacterium
GGACGAGCCGTTCGATGATGGCCTCCTCGTCGAGGCGAGCGAGGATCCGGCGTTCGGGCACGATTCCCTCCCGAGCCTTGGCCGCGATGTCCTGGATCGCACGCACCTTGGAACCCGAGAAGCCAGCCGACCGGATCCGATCCTCGGCCATCTGCTCGACTTCAACCGGCGTCGGGAAGCGGCGGCCAGGAAAAAGTTCCAGGAACCGCCGCGTGATGGTGTCGGCCGCCTTGCCGTTGAGCTGCTGGTGAGCCACAGCGCGGACAAGGGCTTCGAACGGGGACCTGCGCTGGGGGCGGATCGTGCAGGGTCCCACCTCCCGGATGATCCGACCCAGGGTTGGATCAACCGCAGCAAGGTATCGGAGGGCTTCTGGAGTCATGCAAACGCCTGGAAGCGTTCGGGAGACGGCAGGCAGATGCAATGGGTTACAGGAATAGGGTTACGGGGATGGATCGAACCGAGGGTTCTGATCATGGGTTCTGGTTTTCCAGGAGGTCCAAGAGCACCAGTTCCCCAACGCTTCGAGCGCCACCTGCGATCGAGCCGCGGATTCCAAATTCGATGACGCCGTGCTTCGATCCTGGGACGGGATCCATCGGACCCAACCCGACCGTCACGGGTCCTCCCCCTCACGACGAATGCCGCTGAACCATGAGTTGTTCGACCTGGTGATCGTGGGCTCCGCCCTCGGCGGTTCCCTGCTGGCTTCGATCGCCCGCCAGCTTGGGCGGAGCGTGGTGCTGATCGAACGCGGACGTCATCCGCGGTTCGCAATCGGAGAGTCGTCAACGCCTCTGACCAATCTGTTCCTCGAACAGCTGGCAGATCGGTACGGTCTGCCCCGCATCCGCGCGTTTTCCAAGTGGGGTGCTTGGCAGAAGAATCATCCGAAGGTCGCAGCCGGGCTCAAGCGGGGATTCAGCTTCTACCATCACGAGATTTCCAAGCCGTGGCACCCACGGGAAGACCGCAGCAATGAACTCCTGGTCGCAGCGAGTCCAAACGACGACGTCGCCGACACCCACTGGTATCGCCCCGACTTCGATGCCTTTCTTGTCGAGGAAGCGATCTCGCTCGGGACGGTCTACGTCGACCAGACGGATCTGACATCCTTCTCAGAAGGATCCGATGGCGTTCACCTGCAAGGTGTCCGTCAGGGTGAGCCAGTAGAGTTTCGGGGCCGCTTCCTCGTCGATGCAAGTGGCGCGCGAGGATTCCTCTGGAAACAGCTCAATCTCGGGGAAGAGCCCCTCGCGGGCTTTCCCGATCGGGAGGCTTTCTTCTCCCACTTTTCCCAGGTCGGGCGCTGGGAATCCCATATTGCCTCGACAGCCTCAGCATCGAGGGATCTGCCTCAATCAGGTCAGACACCCAAAGCCGCCCCTCCTTTTCCTCCGGATGACGCCGCGCTGCATCACGTGTTTCCTGGAGGATGGATGTGGGTGCTCCGCTTCAACAATGGGATCACCAGCGCCGGCGTCTCGATCGATCCAAAGATTGCGAGGGATCTCCAGCTGGAGGCAGGAGAAGCGGGTTGGCGCCGTATGCTGGAACGGTTGCCGTCGGTCGCTGCCCAATTCGCCGAAGCCCACCCGGTCCACCCTTTCGTCCACCTGCCCTCGGTGGCGTTCTTCTGTCCGCACTCCGTGGGCCGCCGATGGGCACTGCTGCCCTCGGCCATGGGGTTTCTCGATCCGCTGCTGTCGACGGGCTTTCCGCTGACCCTGCTGGGGATCCGCCATCTGGCCCAACTGCTGGAGCAGGGCCCTGTTCCAAGTCCAAAGGCACTGGAAACCTACGCAGAGGATAACCGCGCCAATCTCGAGATCGCCGCGGAGCTTGTCGGAGCTCTGCACCACAATCTAGGGCGGCCTGCCATCTTCCACGCCCTGTCCATGCTGTACTTCGCAGCCGCCTCTTTTTCCGAGACGGCCCTTCGCCTGGGAAAGTCGGATCTCGCCCCGGGATTCCTTCTGCGTGGCCGAGATGGCTTTCGGGAAAGCCTGCGTACCCTCTGCCTCAGAGCCCGAGCGGATTCCCTGTCATCACCGGAATTCGTTTCCGCCATCACGGAGGCCATCGATCCCATCAACGTGGCGGGACTGAACGATCACTCGAGGCGGAACTGGTATCCGGTCGATCTGACCGATCTTCAAAACAACCGCAGGAAACTGGTCGCCTCGGAGGCCGAGATCGCTGAGATGCTCCAACGGTGCGGGATGGCAATGCCCGACCCGATTTCAGGGGTTGGGTGATTGGCCTCCACGGCACGAAACGGCATCCCAAAGTCCAAGCCAGCTGGAAACCTCCTGGGGGACGATTCCAATCCGGCCTCGGACCGAAAAACGTCAACCCCTCGGCCCGATTGCGGACTCGGGTCAACCCCGACGTCATCCTGCCTGCTTCACATGCAGTGGGATCCGTGATCCGGGCGTGTTTTCCCCGCCAAACATCCTGGAAACCCGTCAACCTGAGGTGATGCACCCCATCGACCTTGGAACTGTGATTGCGAACACCAGACCTCATCCCGGACTCGATCCTTCAGGGATCCCTCGGTGATCACTTCCGGAGGTGATCAATCCACAGCAAGCGCCGTGTCTACAAGGCTCGGCAGCTGGCCAAGGATCGAAGAATCGGCGGCCACCACTTGGGCACCCGCTGCAATGGCGCTCTCGCGAAGTTGAACATTGGCAAGCGGACCATAGGCGAGGACGGCGATGTGGCTGAGCTTGGCATCCGCCCTCAGGTCTTGAATCAATCGGCAGACGTCACCGCCACGGAGGTCCAGCTGGATCACGAGCAGCATGGGCCTGAAGGAGTGCATCCACTCGAGGAGTCCATCGACACCGCTCTGGGAATGCACCTGCCAACCCCGATCCACGAGGCGATTGGCCAGAGCAGAGCCTGGCATCAATCGGTCGTGGACGACGAGAGCCGTCGGCTGGGGCTTGGGAGAAGGGATAGCCATGAAAAACCCCGGTGGACCGAAGAACGGTCCTGACCGGGGTAGATCCTTGGAAGGAGGGCCTGGGTCAGTCGATGACTTCGATGCCCATGTTGCGGGCCGTTCCGGCGATCATGCTGACCGCGGCCGCCTCGCTGTTGGCATTGAGATCGGATCCCTTCAACTTGACGATTTCGAGGATCTGCTTCCGGGTGACCTTGCCAACCTTGTCCTTGTTGGGGGTCTTCGACCCGGAGGCGACCCCCGCAGCCTTCTTGAGCAGAACGGAGGCAGGTGGGCTTTTGAGGATGAAGGTGAACGACTTGTCCTGATACACCGTGATGACCACGGGGATCACGAGGCCGGCCTTGTCCTTGGTTGCTGCATTGAACTCCTTGCAGAAGGCCATGATGTTGATGCCTTGGGAGCCCAGAGCCGGGCCGACCGGGGGCGCGGGGTTGGCCTGACCGGCCTGGATTTGCAAGCGAACTGTTCCTGTGACTTTCTTGGCCATGGTGTAGAATTCTTGGGGAAGCGGTTTCGGTTCGAACGGATTCGGGAAATCAAAGCGGATCAGGACTTCTCGACTTGCCAGTACTCCAGCTCGACGGGTGTCTTACGCCCGAAGATGTCAACGGTGACCTTGAGCTTACCCTTGTCGGGTTCAATCTCTTCAATCACTCCACTGAAGTTGAGGAACGGTCCATCATTGATTTTGACCGTCTCTCCCAGGTCGAAGTTGACCTTGGGTTTCTCGATGTCCTCGGAGTCGATGACGGCCGCCTTGATGGTGTTGATTTCTTCAAGCTCCACCTCGGCAGGGCGTTCTCCCCCGATGAATCCGATCACCCCATCGATTCCCTTGATGAAATACCAAGGCTTCTCAAGAAGCCGACGGTTTTCGTCAAGAAGTGCCATCTCCACGTAGAGGTAGCCGGGATGGAGCTTGCGATTGGTGACCGTCTTCTTGCCTCCGCGAACCTCGACAACCTTCTCCATCGGGAGCAGGACCTCCCGGATGTACGGCTCCATCTCGTCGATCTTGAGTCGACGATTGATGCTGTCCCGAACCTTCTGCTCCTTGCCCGCGAGGACGTGGAGGGCGAACCACTGGAATTTCATGGCCTCTATGAACTACCGATCAGGATGCGGATGCCCCCGAGCAGGACCCAATCCACCACCATGAGAAAGACCCCGAAGATCGCAACGGTCACCAGCACCATCACCGTGGTCTCACGCAATTCCTCACGGCTTGGCCAGGCACACTTTTTCAACTCCTCCTGGGTATCGCTGACGTAGGCGGCGAAGCGGGCGATGTAGCCAAACTTCCAGAGCAGTCCGAAGGCGATGCCAATGACGGCTGCCCAGACTCCCAATTGGATGTAGAAACTAGTCACAAATGATGGTTGGCGGAGGGGGAGGGATTCGAACCCCCGGTGGGTGTGACCCCACAGCGGTTTTCAAGACCGCCGCAATAGACCACTCTGCCACCCCTCCGCGAGGTTTTGGCAGGGCGTGAGGGACTCGAACCCCCAACCAACGGTTTTGGAGACCGCTACTCTACCAATTGAGCTAACGCCCTGTCTGTAACGAATCCTCCGACAAAAAACAGGAAGGGAGGTCCGGACACACCGGACCTCCCCACACGGATCAGGCGACCACTTCGGTCACGCGACCCGCGCCGATGGTGCGGCCACCCTCACGGATGGCGAATCGAAGACCCTTTTCCATGGCGACCGGAGCGAGGAGTTTGACCTCGACGCTGACGTTATCGCCAGGAACAACCATCTCAACGCCGGCAGGCAAGGTGACGCTGCCGGTGACGTCGGAGGTGCGGAAGTAGAACTGCGGACGGTAGTTGTTGAAGAACGGAGTGTGACGCCCACCCTCATCCTTGGTGAGGACATAGACCTCAGCCTTGAAATGGGTATGAGGCTTGATGGAACCCGGCTTGGCCAAGACCATACCGCGTTCCACATCCTCCTTCTTCACGCCACGGAGAAGGATGCCGGCGTTGTCGCCAGGCTGAACCTGCTCGAGCAGCTTCCGGAACATCTCCATGTCGGTCGCTGTGGTCTTGCGGGTGTCCTTGATGCCAACGATTTCGACTTCCTCCATCTTCTTGAGGATGCCGCGCTCGCAACGACCGGTAACAACAGTTCCACGACCTTCAATGTTGAACACGTCCTCGACGCACATCAGGAACGGCTTCTCGGACTCGCGGACAGGCTCCTGCACAAAGTTGTCCAGAGCGTCGAGGAGGTCAGCAATGGCCTTCTCACCCTCAGGCTTGCCAGCGATGGCCGCCGTAGCAGAACCACGGATGATCGGGGTGGTGTCCCCAGGGAAGTTGTACTTGTTGAGAAGATCACGAATCTCCATCTCGATCAGCTCGAGAAGCTCGGCATCGGCCAGGTCGACCTTGTTGAGGAAGACGACAATGCTCGGGACACCAACCTGACGGGCGAGGAGGATGTGCTCGCGAGTCTGGGGCATCGGACCATCGGCTGCGCTGACGACGAGGATCGCGCCATCCATCTGGGCGGCTCCGGTGATCATGTTCTTGACGTAATCGGCGTGGCCAGGGCAGTCGACATGAGCGTAGTGCCGCTTGGGGCTCTCGTATTCGACGTGCGAGACCGCAATCGTGACCGTCTTGGTCTCGTCACGGACGGTACCGCCCTTCGTGATGTCCTTGTACTCGATCATCGGGGCCAGACCCTTGCGGTTCTGAACCGCGACAAGGGCGGCGGTGAGAGTCGACTTGCCGTGATCGACGTGGCCGATGGTACCCACGTTGAGATGCGGCTTTGTGCGCTGGAAGTTGTCTTTAGCCATGTGACTGACGAACGGTTTCTGGTTTTCGTTGCTCTCAACTCGAGCTGCCGGCTGGAGCCCGCGATCGGGTTTGAACCGATGACCTCGTCCTTACCAAGGACGTGCTCTGCCAACTGAGCTACGCGGGCATCGCCTTCGGCCATTCATCGCCTCACAGCGACAAAAAATCAGTTCCCACGCTCATTGGAGCGAGGAAACCGAATCGGGCGCCTGCAACTCAAAATTGAGGCGAAAATGTTTAGGAGCGAGGGTGGTGGGTGTCAACGGGTTTCTCTTGGAAATACGGACACACACGGTATTCGCCCACGTAGATTCTTGATCCGAAAGCTTGACCTCCACCCGTTTGACGGACTGAAGGCCCATCGGGGATCAGTTCGGGAGATACTCCCTCGGGTCTGCAATCCGACCCGCGATGGCGCTGGCGGCAACAGTCGCGGGGCTGGCAAGGAACACCTGGGATTCCTTGTGCCCCATGCGACCCGGGAAATTGCGGTTGGTCGCGCTGATGCACTTCATGCCGGCCTGGTTCATCCGTCCGAAGGTGTCCACCGGACCGCCCAGACAGGCCGCACAACCGGCGTTTTCGGTGAGACGCACCCCTGCATCCTCGAGGATCTGCCAGATCGTCTTCGCACCCCAGCGCGTCGACTGCAGATCGCGAACGATATCAGGCGTCGCCGGAACACCGAAGGTGTCGATCGACACGCGGCGCCCCTGCAGGACACGCGCAAACTCGATGAAGTCGCTGGTCTTCCCGCCTGTGCAGGAACCCAGATAGGCGCGGTCCAGCTTCACGCTTGCGAGATCCTTCGCCTTCTGTCGCTGCCCGGGATCGGGGTGGCAGGCCACGGTGGGCTCCAGGGCTCCGAGGTCGACGACCGTGTCATAGACAAACCGTTGATCCGAATCAGGCTCCACCGGTTCGTAGGCGGCATGGGTTCCGTTCAGCCGGGTTCGGCTCTCCACGTACTCGGCGGTCCGCGCATCAAACGGGAAGATCCCATTCTTGCCCCCGGCTTCGATCGCCATGTTCGCGATGGTCATCCGATCATCCATCGACAGCGTTCCGATGCCGGATCCCTCGAACTGCATCGCCCGGTAGGTCGCTCCATCAAAACCAATCTCCCCGATGATGTGCAGGATGATGTCCTTCGCCATGACACCCGGACGAAGCCGTCCCTCGAGGCGGAACCGCATCGTCTCGGGAACCTTGATCAGCAGCTTGCCGGTGCCCATCACGAAACCCGCATCGGTGTTCCCGATGCCCGTGGCGAACTGGTTGAAGGCACCCGCCATGCAGGTATGGGAATCAGTCCCGAAGAGCACCTCACCCGGACGCGTGTGACCTTTGGCCGGAAGGGCGGCGTGACAGACCCCCGCGTAGTTGGCTCCGTACTGCCGCTTGAGATTCCCCTTCCCCGCATCGTACACCCAATGACCCGACGGGTCGTCGATCACATCATAGAAATACGGAAGCTCCTGCTCACGGGCAAAGTCCCGGAGGATGTCGACATTGCGGTTCGACTTGGAATCGGCCGTGAAGATGTAGTGGTCGGGGATGATCACCACCCGGCGGCGATCCCAGACCTTCGCATCCTTGCCAAACTCACGCTTGAACACGCCGATGGTCCCCGGGCCGCAGACATCGTGGGTCATCAGCACGTCGGCCTTGACCCAGATGTTGTCACCCGCCTCGACCTTCGACTTGCCCGCGGCGCGGGCCAGCAGTTTCTCTGTCAACGTCATCGGGCGGACGCTAATCGATCGCGGAAACCCGGTGCAAGTTCTCGGCGGACCACCGGAGTGGATCCAAAGGGTCGGTCTTGCCCCGGACCAAGAGCCCCATGAAGTCGGTCGAGCCCGGTCACCCGTTAGAACGCCACGGCGAGGCCGACCAGGATGTAGACATCCGGAGTGACCGCCGTGAGCCCGGCCGCGACGTTGGTGAACGCCGCCAACCGGTCCCAAGGCACCCAGACGAGCCCACCCCCGATCGCACAGGACGCAGGGCCATCGCCAAGGAAACCGTAGCCATTGACGAAGACGTCGACCGGGCCGAACAGCTCCCGCTGGAAGGCCCAGGACAGCGCAGCGGGGAACTGGACACTCCCGTCGGCGGCGAGCCTCCGGAAGAAACCGGCATTGTATTCAAAGGCGACCCCCAGCGGCAGTTCCTGGTCGAAGTTGAACGACAGGGCTGGGTTCCACCCCTGACGGAGGGCCGGGCTCGCCCACTCGGTCTCCAGGGCGAACTCAACCCCGACCGCTGGAAGATGACGTTGGACATCCTCGTCCAACACATGCCACTTGAGGTCGAGGACCTGCGGGGACAGGCCACGGGTACCTTCGCTCCCACGAACCTCGGTATAGCCCGAAGAGAAGAGCCGCAGCTCGAGGTCATCGATCAACCCGTATCGAAGCAGATAGCCAGCACTGAAGGTCCCGGGCGATTCTGAGTTCGGCGTGCTGAGGTTGACGGGTGACAGTTCGAGGTAGGCGCGACCCCGCGGCAGCGTGAACGCGCTGTTGGGGAAATTGGCAAGGTCTGGCCCAGGGTTCCGGATCGAATACTCTTCAGCCAGCGCAGACATCGCTGGCGCAAACCAGAGTCCAAGCAGGAGACCGGCATCCCATACGAGGCGATGCAGGACATGCAACTGTTGTACCGGCCAGCATACGAGACTGGGGAAAAGCAACTTGCGACGCCCGACGGTCTCAACGGCGCATTCGCGGGAAAATCCTGCGGGAATCTCAGGCCTCAAGGGATTCATCATTGGCACGCTGAGGGTGAACGGATTCCCGACGCAAGGTCATCCTGAAGCAGCGGCCCGTTGACTTGGTCGGGGCCGTACAGTACCTGAAGAGATCAGTAATCCCCAACCCAATGAGCCTCGTTCTGACCCAGCAGGTCCTCGTTCTGAACCGCCTCTGGCAGGCGGTGAACATCTGCTCGGTACGACGTGCCCTCTCCCTCCTGTTCGAAGGCCATGCACAGGTCGTGCAGGGCAATCTGCAGGGCGATTTCAAGACCTACACGTTCGATCAGTGGCGGGATCTGTCACGGCTGGGGCCCGATGAGGAATCCCTCGGTACCGTCTCCTTCCGGATGCGCATCCCGCGGGTAATCCTTCTCGAGGTGTTCGACAGACTCCCAAAAAAGGAGGTCAAGTTCACCAGGCACAACATCTTCGAGCGGGATGGCAACACCTGTCAGTACTGCGGTCGGATCTTCGACCGGAGGGACCTCAACCTAGACCACGTGGTACCCCGGGACCGCGGTGGACCGACTCAGTGGGACAACATCGTCTGCTCCTGCATCCCCTGCAACACAAGGAAGGCGAACCGGACGCCGGCCGAGGCTGGCATGCGCCTGATCCGCAAACCGAAGCGACCGAAGTGGCGGCCGTTTGTGCAGGTGAACTTTGGTGCACCGATCCACGAATCGTGGCGACACTTTCTCGACCTCGCCTATTGGAACGTCGAGCTCGGGCAGGAGATGAATTGACGTCAGGGAATGCCCGGGCTGCCGGGGAATCCAGCGGCGCGGAGGAGATTGGACCAAATCCGCCGTCCATTCCGATCCAGTTTAGACGGGCCGGCAGTTCCTCGTTCCCGGAAGGCGGACGATGCCCGCAAACTCGTCGGGGAGGTCCGAGGCCCTGTTTGATGCCCCAGGGTACCACTGGAAGTCCGCCGCTGTTCCGCTGGAGCCTGTTCCTGCCCGAGGTGCCCTTGGCACCCTGCTCCCTGTCCCGGCACGAAAAAGCGGCCGGCCACTGCTGCCCCCCCCCCGCGATCAGATCAGACCGACCTCAGTTCCAGGCCCG